>NZ_JBSGTG010000001.1:315960-391842 GCF_053607285.1 Streptomyces sp. NPDC055140
TTCTGGCGGGCGCGGGCCGGGCGGCCCCGGGGCGGGGGGGGTGCGGGCGTTTGCGGGGCGGGGGCCCCCCCCCCGCCCCCCCCCCCCCCCCCCCCCACGACGTGGGGGAGGCTCAGGCCTCCGCGGCGACGACCTCGGGCGAGACGGCCGGCAGCGACTGCGGCTTCGGCTTGCCGAGACCCGCGGCGCTCATGGCGCCGCCGACGACCGCGGCGATGGCGAGCAGGGCCATGCCCGCCCAGAAGCCGACGGGGTTGGCCATCACCATGAAGGCGCCCGCGACGCAGAAACCGATGAAGGCGATGATGACACCGGTCCAGGCGGCCGGGGTGTGTCCGTGGCTGCTGTCCGCCATGGTTGCTCCTCGTTGCTCAATGCGTGGCTGATGCGTGGCCTCGTACCCCGCGCGTGGCACCGCGCTGGGTGGTGAGCCGGACGCTCGTGCCCATTGTCCCGCACTCGCGGGCATGGGCGGCACTCGGGGTCCGGGGCCCCGCTATGCCTCGTGTGTGGGGTCCTCGCCCCGGTCGAGGGCCTTCCACAGCTCCTCGGGGCGCTCCGGGTCGACGGGACGGGCCGCCTTGCGGGGCCGCGGGGTGCCGTCACGCTCGTAGCGGCCGCCCATCGACGGCCAGGAGCGGCCGTAGCGCAGGGCGAGCAGGCCGGCCAGGAGGATGAGCGCGCCGCCCGCGGCACCGACGTACGGCCATACGGTGTGGCCGAGGGAGCCGATGGTGGCGGCGGTGTTGCCCGAGACCTCGGCGGCCTTCTCGTCGAGGGCCGCGCTGTCGCCGGCGCCGAGGACGGCGGCGACGACGGCGCCCGCGCCGCTGAGCGCGAGGAGCCCGGCGACGAGCGTGCGCCCGGCGCGGCGGACCGCGAAGACGGCGACGAGGGCCGCGAGCCCCACTATGGCGAGGGCCGCGGGCACTCCGGTGACGTCACTGCCCTTGGCGGCGAGCGGGAAGCTGCCGCCGGGCACGGTCGCGGACCCGGAGGCCCACTCCTGCCGCGAGGAGAGCAGGGCCACCGCCGCGCCGACGGCGCCGAACAGGAGCGCGGCGGCGAGGCTGCGGCGGCCGTTGCGCGCGGCGGCCGTCTCCTGGGAGGCGGTCCCGGCTTCGGTTCGGGGGGATGGCACTGCGGAAGTCACCTCACCACTATCCCCCACGCCGTCAGGCGTCGTGCATCCGGTTGGCCGTGTGCACGGCGCGCAGCACCGCCGCCGCCTTGTTGCGGCACTCGGTGTCTTCGGCGACGGGATCGGAGTCGGCGACGATACCCGCTCCGGCCTGCACATATGCGGTGTTGTCGCGCAGGAGTGCGGTGCGGATGGCGATGGCCGTGTCGGAGTCCCCGGCGAAGTCGAGATATCCGACACATCCGCCGTACAGACCGCGCCGGGAGGGTTCGAGCTCGTCGATGATCTGCATCGCGCGCGGCTTGGGCGCGCCCGAGAGGGTGCCCGCGGGGAAGCAGGCGGTGAGGACGTCGAAGGCGGTGGTGCCCGGGGCGACCCGGCCGGTGACGGTCGACACGATGTGCATGACGTGCGAGTAGCGCTCGACGGACATGAAGTCGACGACCTCGACGGAGCCCGGTTCGCAGACGCGGCCGAGGTCGTTGCGGCCGAGGTCGACGAGCATCAGGTGCTCGGCGCGCTCCTTGGGGTCGGCCAGGAGTTCGTCGGCGAGCGCCTGGTCCTCCTGGGGGGTGGCGCCGCGATGCCTGGTCCCGGCGATGGGGTGCACCATGGCGCGCCCGTCCTCGACCTTGACGAGGGCCTCCGGCGACGAGCCGACCACGTCGAACCCGTCGAAGCGGAACAGGTACATGTACGGCGACGGGTTGGTGGCGCGCAGGACCCGGTAGACGTCGAGCGCGCTGGCCGTGCACGGCGTCTCGAAGCGCTGCGAGGGCACGACCTGGAAGGCCTCGCCCGCCCGGATGCGCTCCTTGATGTCCTCGACGGCCTCCTGGTAGTCCGTGCCGCCCCACAGAGCGGTGAACTCCGGGAGTTCGGAGGGCGGCAGCGCGGCGGGGGCCTGGACGACGGGCCGGGAGAGGTCGGCCTCCATCGCGTCGAGGCGGGCCACGGCGTCCGCGTAGGCCTCGTCGACGCCGGTGTCGAGGTCGTTGTGGTTGATCGCGTTGGCGATCAGCAGGACCGAGCCGTCCCAGTGGTCGAGGACGGCGAGGTCGCTGGTGAGCAGCATCGTCAGCTCGGGGAGCTTCAGGTCGTCGCGCTCGCCGGGGCCGATCTTCTCCAGGCGGCGCACGATGTCGTAGCCGAGATAACCGACCATGCCGCCGGTGAACGGGGGCAGGCCCTCGTAGCGGGGGGTGTGGAGGGTCTCGACCGTGGCACGCAGGGCGGCGAGCGGGTCGCCGTGGGTGGGGACGCCGACGGGCGGGGTGCCGAGCCAGTGCGCCTGGCCGTCGCGGGTGGTGAGGGTGCCGGCCGAGTGGACGCCGACGAAGGAGTAGCGGGACCACGAGCGGCCGTTCTCCGCGGATTCCAGGAGGAACGTGCCGGGGCGTTCACCGGCCAGCTTGCGGTACAGACCGACGGGGGTGTCGCCGTCCGCGAGGAGCTTGCGGCTGACGGGGATCACTCGGCGGTCGGTCGCGAGCTTGCGGAAGGTCTCGAGATCCATAGGAAGAGCTTAGGGCGTGTCCGGACAGGTCCGGTGCGCCGCCCGGTCCGTGGAACGGGCGGCGGGGCGGTGGTCTCAGGCGCCGGTGCCGGTCACCGTCAGCTCGTCCGCGTCGAAGCAGGTGCGGTCGCCGGTGTGGCAGGCCGCGCCGACCTGGTCGACCTTCACCAGGAGGGTGTCCGCGTCGCAGTCGAGGGCGACCGACTTCACGTGCTGGAAGTGACCGGAGGTGTCACCCTTGACCCAGTACTCCTGGCGGCTGCGGGACCAGTACGTGCAGCGGCCCGTCGTCAGCGTGCGGTGCAGCGCCTCGTCGTCCATCCAGCCGAGCATGAGCACCTCGCCGGTGTCGTACTGCTGGGCGATCGCGGGGACCAGGCCGTCGGCGCTGCGCTTGAGGCGGGCGGCGACGGCGGGGTCGAGGCTGCTGGGCGGGGGCGTGCTGGTCATAGGGACCATTGTGCCGCGCCCCGCGTGCCCTTTCGGGCGGGCGTCCACTGGGCGGACCGGTCGGGCGGTCGTAGGCTGGCCGTATGTCGACCCATGCAAAGCGTGAACGACTTCTCCTCGCCGACCTGTTGGAGGCGGCGGGCCCGGACGCCCCGACCCTGTGCGAGGGCTGGAACGCCCGTGATCTCGCGGCCCATGTGGTGGTGCGCGAGCGCCGCGCGGACGCCGCGGGCGGGATCCTGATCAAGCAGCTGGCGCAGCGTCTGGAGCGGGTGCAGGCCGAATTCGCCGAGAAGCCCTACGACGAGCTGATCCAGCTGATCAGGACGGGCCCGCCGCGTTTCTCGCCGTTCTCCCTCAAGCAGATCGACGAGGCCTCGAACGCGGTCGAGTTCTACGTCCACACGGAGGACGTGCGCCGCGCGCAGCCGGACTGGACGCCGCGCGAGCTCGACCCGGTCTTCGCGGACGTGCTGTGGTCGCGCCTCGAGCGGATGGCCCGCGTGATCGGCCGCAAGTCGCCGGTCGGCCTGGTCCTGCGCCGCCCGGACGGCCGAACGGCGGTGGCGCACAAGGGCACGCCCGTGGTGACGGTGACCGGTGAGCCCGCCGAGCTGCTGATGTTCGCGTTCGGCCGGCAGGACGCGGCGCGGGTGGAGACGGAAGGCGAGAAGGACGCGATCGGGAAGCTGCACGAGGCGAAGCAGCTCGGCATCTGATGCGGGTTCAGGCCGGGAGTTCGGCGCGGCGCAGCGGCGTGCGGCACAGACCGTAGACGCCGGCGAGGGCACAGATCGCGGCGCTGGCCACGAAGACCGGACCAGTGCCCCACAGGCCGACGGCCGCGCCGGTCAGCGGCATGGTGAGCGGGACGAGACCGAGGCTGCACAGGCTCGTGACGGCGGTGACCCGGCCGATGTAGGCCGGGTCCGCGTGGGTCTGTGTGAGCGCTCCGCACAGGGCGCCGCTGAGACCGGCGAGCAGCCCGATGACCAGCGCGACGGCGACCGCGGCGGCGAGGTGCGGTACGAAGGCGAGCGCACCGATGGCGGCGGCGCCGCCTCCCATGGTCGTGGCGAGGACGAGACCCGCGCGCGGCACCCGGCCGCGGACGGCGAGGAGCAGCGAGGCCGCGCCCGCGCCGACGCCGAACCCGGCGAGCACCGAGCCCATCCCTGAGGCGCCCCAGCCGCGCTGGTCGGCGAGGAGGGTCAGGCCGACGTTCAGGGGGCCGACGAAGCCGAGGTCGCTGAGGGCGATGACGACGACCAGCGGGGCGAGGACGCTGTGGCGGCGGACATATCGCAGACCGTCCGCGAGGCCGTTCCTCGCCGGGGCGCCGCTCTTGCCGTTGTCGTCAGGCAGGTCCCGGATGCGCAGGGACATCAGGAGCGGCAGCGAGATCGCGAACAGCAGTCCGGCCGCGCCGAACGCCGCCGCGGGGCCGCCGAGCGCGACGCCGAGACCGCCCAGGGGCGCGCCCACGACGTTGGCGAGGCGGACCGCGAGTCCACGCATGCCCTGGACCCGGGCGAGCTGGTCGCGTCCGGTGACGCGGGCGGGCAGTGCGCCGACGGCCGGGAGAAAGAGGGCGTCGACGATGCCGAAGACCAGGCCGAGGAAGGTGAGCGGCCACAGGCCCGGTCGGGTCGCGAGGAAGAGCCCGGCGACGCCGAGGACCGCGGCGCTGCGCACGGCGTCGCCGGCTATGACGATGCGGCGCGGCCCGAGCCGGTCGGCGATCACTCCCCCGCCGAGCATCAGCAGGGCCCGGGGTGCCGCGCTGACCGCCATGACGATCCCGGCCTGCGAGGGGCTGCCCGACTGGACGGCCGCCCAGGACAGGGCGACGTAGTAGATGTTGTCGCCGATCATCGAGGCGCCGTAGGCACCGAGCCAGCGCAGCACGTTGCCGTCGCGGTGGGCGGGCTTCTCGGGGTCGGGGGTGCGGGTGAGGGGCGCGGTCACGGTCATGGGAGGTGGTCCTCTCAGGCGCGGAACGGGAAGCCGTGCAGGTGCAGCGCGACGTTCTCGCGCCCTTGGGTGTCGCCCGCGGCCTGTGCGGCGCGGCCCTGCTCGTCGTACTTCCTGATGACGGCGAGCAGCTCGCCCGTCAGCTCGGTCAGCTCGGCCGCCGTCAGAGGCATCAGGGCTTCGGAGTCCGAGGACGCGGCGCGCCACTCGGGGGCCCAGGTGGAGCGCTCGTCGAGGTAGCGGCGGTAGAACTCGCTGCGCTGTTCGTAGAAGAGCCGGGTGGCCGCCTGGTGCGCCGCGGCCTTCTCGGGGGCGTCGCCGAAGTCCGCCTCGTGGATGCTGACGCCGTCGGACGCGGGCTGCCACCAGCGCTCGCGGCCGTCCCGCTGCGCCCCGGGCGCCTCTTCGATGAGCCCGGCGTCCGCGAGCTTGCGCAGGTGGTAACTGACCAGCGAGACCGCCCCGTCGACCTGCTCGGCGAGCTGCGACGCGGTCGCGGTGCGGGCGACGACCAGGGCTCGGTACAGCTGCGAGCGCAGCGGGTGGGCGAGCGCCTTGAGGGTGCCGAGGTCCGTGATGCGGCGGGTCTGTTCGTCGGTCATGGCATGAGCCTAGATACGAAAGAAATATTGCGCAACAGAAATTGCGCAACTGATCCTGTGCATCGGGCCGAGAAAAAGGCCCCGGCCACCCTGAGGGTGACCGGGGCCTGAGAGCGTGCGCTCCCGGCGTCAGCGGACGGGGTGACCCGCCTCGCGCAGCGTCTCCTTGACCTCGCCGATCCGCAGATCGCCGAAGTGGAAGACGGACGCGGCGAGCACCGCGTCGGCGCCCGCGGCGATCGCGGGCGGGAAGTGCTCGAGGCGTCCCGCGCCGCCGGACGCGATCACGGGCACCGTGACGTGCTTGCGGACGGCCGCGATCATCTCGATGTCGTAGCCGTCCTTCGTGCCGTCGGCGTCCATCGAGTTGAGCAGGATCTCGCCCGCGCCGAGCTCGGCGGCCTCGTGCGCCCACTCGACGGCGTCGATCCCGGCGGACTTGCGGCCACCGTGCGTCGTCACCTCGAACGTGCCGGACGGCGTGCGGCGCGCGTCGACCGACAGGACGAGCACCTGGCGGCCGAACCGCTCGGCGATCTCGCGGATCAGCTCGGGGCGGGCGATGGCGGCCGTGTTCACGCCCACCTTGTCCGCGCCGGCCCGCAGCAGCTTGTCCACGTCGTCCGCCGTGCGGACGCCGCCGCCGACGGTGAGCGGGATGAAGACCTGTTCGGCGGTGCGGCGCACCACGTCGTAGGTCGTCTCGCGGTTGCCGGAGGACGCCGTGATGTCGAGGAACGTCAGCTCGTCGGCGCCCTCGGCGTCGTACACCTTCGCCATCTCGACGGGGTCGCCCGCGTCGCGCAGGTTCTGGAAGTTGACGCCCTTGACGACCCGGCCGTTGTCCACGTCCAGGCAGGGGATGACCCGTACGGCCAGCGTCATGACGGTGTGTCTCCTCGGTACGCCTCCACCTCGACCTCGACGACCAGGCTCGGGTCGATGAAGCCGGAGACGATGATCATGGATGCTGCGGGGCGGACGGCGTCGAACAACTCCTTGTGGGCCCGGCCCACGTCGTCCACATCCCGCGCATGGGTGATGTACATACGGGTGCGCACCACATGCTCGCTCCCGAGCCCCAGGGTCTTGAGAGCGTCGAACGCGGCCTGGAACGCGTTGAGCGTCTGCTCGTACGGCGTTCCCGCATCGATGACACCGTTGACCACGGACGTACAACCGGACACCAGGACAAGGCCGTTGGGCAGTTCGACCGCGCGCGAGTAGCCCATGGCCTCCTCCCACGGCCCGTCCGAGTCGACCCTGCGTACGCCGTCGATCATGACGCCACCGCGGCGAGGGCCTCTTCCAGCGTGAAGGCCTTCGCGTACAGCGCCTTGCCGACGATCGAGCCCTCGACGCCCAGCGGGACGAGCTCGGAGATGGCGCGCAGGTCGTCGAGCGACGAGACGCCACCGGAGGCGACAACGGGCCGGTCGGTCACGGCGCACACGTTGCGCAGGAGCTCCAGGTTCGGGCCCTGCAGCGTGCCGTCCTTGGCGATGTCGGTGACGACGTAGCGGGCGCAGCCCTCGGAGTCGAGGCGCGCGAGCGTCTCGTAGAGGTCGCCGCCGTCGCGGGTCCAGCCGCGGCCGCGCAGCGTGGTGCCGCGCACGTCGAGGCCCACCGCGATCTTGTCGCCGTGCTCGGCAATGACCTTGGCGACCCACTCGGGGGTCTCCAGGGCGGCGGTGCCGAGGTTGACGCGGGTGCAGCCGGTGGCGAGCGCGGCGGCGAGCGTGTCGTCGTCGCGGATGCCGCCGGACAGCTCGACCTTGATGTCCATGGCTCGCGCGACCTCGGCGATCAGGGCACGGTTGTCGCCCGTGCCGAACGCGGCGTCGAGGTCCACGAGGTGCAGCCACTCGGCGCCGGAGCGCTGCCACGCGAGGGCGGCCTCGAGCGGGGAACCGTAGGAGGTCTCGGTGCCGGACTCGCCGTGCACGAGACGTACGGCCTGGCCGTCGCGGACGTCGACGGCGGGGAGGAGTTCGAGCGTGCGGGACATCAGAGGGTTCCGATCCAATTCGTGAGGAGCTGGGCACCGGCGTCGCCGGACTTCTCGGGGTGGAACTGTGTCGCCCACAGTGCGCCGTTCTCGATGGCGGCGATGAACGGCTCGCCGTGCGTGGCCCAGGTGACCTTCGGCGGGCGCATGTGGACGTTGCCGACCTCGAAGTCCCACTGCTGCACGGCGTAGGAGTGCACGAAGTAGAAGCGGGCGTCGCTGTCGAGGCCGGCGAAGAGCTCGGTGTCCTGCGGCGGGCGGACCGTGTTCCAGCCCATGTGCGGGACGATCTCGGCCTTGAGGGGCTCGACGGTGCCGGGCCACTCGTCGAGGCCCTCGGCCTCGACGCCGTGCTCGATACCGCGCGCGAAGAGGATCTGCATGCCGACGCAGATGCCCATCACGGGGCGGCCGCCGGCCAGGCGGCGGTCGATGATCCAGTCGCCGCGCGCTTCCTTGAGGCCCTTCATGCAGGCGGCGAAGGCGCCGACGCCGGGGACGAGGAGGCCGTCGGCGTTGAGTGCGGTGTCGAAGTCGCGGGTGATCTCGACGTCCGCGCCCGCGCGGGCCAGGGCACGCTCGGCGGAACGGACGTTGCCGAACCCGTAGTCGAAGACGACGACCTTCTTGCCGGCTGTGCCGGCGGGCTTGGCTGAAGTCATGGCTGGCTGCTCCCTGCCCCTCAGTTCCAGTAGTCGAGCCGCAGGACACCGGCGACCAGACACATGGCCGCGGCGATGGAGAGCAGCGCGATCAGGCTCTTGGGCAAGCCCTGCTTGACGAAGGAGATGACGCCGCCGATCAGGAAGAGACCGACGACGATGAGGACGGTGTTGAGGCCGTTCATGGCTTAGAGGGCGCCCTTCGTGGACGGAAGGATGCCCGCGGCGCGCGGGTCGTGCTCGGACGCGTAACGCAGCGCGCGGGCCAGCGCCTTGAACTGGCACTCCACGATGTGGTGCGCGTTGCGCCCGTACGGGACGTGGACGTGCAGCGCGATCTGGGCCTGCGCGACGAACGACTCCAGGATGTGCCGGGTCATCGTCGTGTCGTAGGAGCCGATCATGGGGGCCATGTTCTCGGGCTCGGTGTGCACCAGGTAGGGGCGGCCGGAGAGGTCGACCGTGACCTGGGCGAGCGACTCGTCCAGCGGGACGGTGCAGTTGCCGAAGCGGTAGATGCCGACCTTGTCGCCGAGCGCCTGCTTGAAGGCGGCGCCGAGCGCGAGGGCGGTGTCCTCGATGGTGTGGTGCGTGTCGATGTGCAGGTCGCCCTCGGTCTTGACCGTGAGGTCGAAGAGGCCGTGGCGGCCGAGCTGGTCGAGCATGTGGTCGTAGAAGCCCACGCCCGTGGAGACTTCGACCTTGCCGGTGCCGTCGAGGTCGATCTCGACGAGGACCGAGGTCTCCTTGGTGGTCCGCTCCACCCTGCCTACGCGACTCATGCGTTCCGCTCCTTCTTGATTGCGCGTACCGCATCGAGGAACGCGTCGTTCTCGTCCGGGGTGCCCGTGGAGACACGCAGCCACCCGGGTACGCCGTTGTCCCGGACCAGCACGCCCCGGTCGAGGATCTTCTGCCACACCGCGTGCGCGGCGCCTTCGCCTTCGAATCGGCCGAACTGCACGAAGTTGGCGTCCGAGTCGGTCACTTCGTAGCCCGCCGCCCGCAACTCGGTCACCAGGCGGTCGCGTTCGTCCTTCAGCTGCTCGACGTAACCGAGGAGCGTGTCGGTGTGCTCCAGGGCGGCGAGTGCCGTGGCCTGGGTGACGGCCGACAGGTGGTACGGCAGGCGCACCAGCTGGACGGCGTCGACGACGGCGGGGGCGGCGGCCATGTAGCCGAGGCGCAGGCCCGCCGCGCCGAACGCCTTCGACATCGTGCGCGAGACGACGAGGTTCGGCCGGCCTTCGAGCAGCGGGAGAAGGGACTTCCCGTGGCTGAACTCGATGTAGGCCTCGTCGACGACGACCATGGACGGCTTGGCGGCCTGCGCGGCCTCGTACAGGGCGAGGACCGTCTCGGGCGGGACCGCGCTGCCGGTGGGGTTGTTGGGCGTCGTGATGAAGACGACGTCCGGGCGGTTCTCGGCGATGGCCTTCACGGACGCTTCCACGTCGATGGTGAAGTCCGCGCTGCGCGGTCCGGAGATCCAGCCGGTGCCGGTGCCACGCGCGATGAGTGCGTGCATCGAGTACGAGGGCTCGAAGCCGATGGCGCTGCGGCCGGGGCCGCCGAAGGTCTGCAGGAGCTGCTGGATGACCTCGTTCGAGCCGTTGGCGGCCCAGACGTTCTCGATGCCGACGTGGTGGCCGCCGGTGCGCGTGAGATAGCCGGCGAGCTCGGTGCGCAGCTGGACCGCGTCCCGGTCGGGGTAGCGGTTGAGGTCGCGGGCGGCCTCGCGCACGCGCTCCGCGATCCGCTCGACGAGCGGATCGGGCAGCGGGTAGGGGTTCTCGTTCGTGTTCAGGCGTACGGGTACGTCGAGCTGGGGGGCGCCGTACGGGGACTTGCCGCGCAGCTCGTCCCGCACGGGCAGATCGTCGATACCGGTCACTGGCCGGGAACCTTCCATTCGAACCTTGCCTTGATCGCCGCGCCGTGCGCGGGCAGGTCCTCCGCCTCGGCGAGCGTGACCACGTGGTGGGCGACGTCGGCGAGGGCGTCGCGCGTGTAGTCGACGATGTGGATGCCGCGCAGGAAGGACTGGACGGACAGACCGGACGAGTGGCAGGCGCAGCCGCCGGTGGGCAGCACGTGGTTGGAGCCCGCGGCGTAGTCGCCGAGGGAGACCGGCGCCCAGGGGCCGACGAAGATCGCGCCGGCGTTCTTCACGCGCTGGGCGACCGCGGCGGCGTCGGCGGTCTGGATCTCCAGGTGCTCGGCGCCGTACGCGTCGACGACGCGCAGGCCCTCGTCGACCCCGTCGACCAGGACGATCGCGGACTGCCTGCCACGCAGGGCGGGGACGATCCGGTCGTCGATGTGTTTGGTGGCCGCGATCTGCGGCTCCAGCTCCTTCTCGACGGCGTCCGCGAGCTCCGCCGAGTCGGTGACGAGGACGGCGGCGGCGAGCGGGTCGTGCTCGGCCTGGCTGATCAGGTCGGACGCGACGTGCGCCGGGTCGGCCGTGGCGTCCGCGAGGACCGCGATCTCGGTCGGGCCCGCCTCGGCGTCGATGCCGATGAGGCCGGTGAAGTAGCGCTTGGCCGCGGCGACCCAGATGTTTCCGGGGCCGGTGACCATGTTCGCCGGGGCGCAGGACTCGGTGCCGTACGCGAACATCGCGACGGCCGTGGCGCCGCCCGCGGCGTACACCTCGTCGACGCCGAGCAGCGCGCACGCGGCCAGGATCGTCGGGTGCGGGAGGCCATCGAACTCGGCCTGGGCCGGCGAGGCGAGGGCGATCGACTCGACCCCGGCCTCCTGCGCGGGCACCACGTTCATGATCACGGAGGACGGGTAGACGGAGCGGCCGCCCGGCGCGTACAGGCCGACGCGCTCGACGGGCACCCACTTCTCGGTGACCGAGCCGCCGGGGACGACCTGCGTGGTGTGGGTGGTGCGGCGCTGCTCGCGGTGGACGATGCGGGCCCGGCGGATCGACTCCTCCAGGGCCGCGCGGACGGCGGGGTCCAGCTGCTCCAGGGCGTCCTGGAGGGCCTTGGCGGGAACCCGTACGGACTCCAGCTTCACCCCGTCGAACTGCTCCGCGTAATCGATCAGTGCCGCGTCGCCACGATGATGCACGGCCTCGCAGATCGGACGCACCTTCTCGAGGGCGGCCTGAACGTCGAAGTCGGCTCGGGGCAGCAGGTCGCGCAGTGCGGGGCCCTCGGGGAGGGCGTCGCCGCGCAGATCGATTCGGGCCATCGGCAGAAATTGCAGCACGTGCTCAATTCTCGCAGACGCCACATGAGCGACCGACGTCCGTATCAATGGCTGATACGGATCACCGCGCGAGACCGGAGGAAGACCTTCACCAGTAGCGTTCAGGCCGTCACTCAGCGGGCATGAACAGTTGTACTAAACCCACGAGTAGCGGAGCCGTACCGGGACGTGCGGGCTCCGTGTGGATCCGGGGGTCTACGGGGAGGAAGACGAGTCGTGGTCGACGGTACCGGCATCGGTGACCCGCCGGACGGTCTCACGGGCGCCGAGATCGGCATGTGGCAGGCCTTCCGCAACGGCAGTGTCTACGACCTGAGCTCGGGCGACCCGGACGTGGACGACCCGCACGGCGGACAGGCCTGGGGGCCCGGACGCAGCGTGCGGGCGCGGATCGTGGCCTGGCTGCTGCTGGACGGGCCACCCGCGCTGTCCGGGCGTGTCGCGTCGCTCAAGCTCAAGGGCGTACAGATCATCGACGCGCTCGACGTCTCGGGCGGCGTCGTCGTGCCGTACGTCGAGCTGAAGCAGTGCCGTTTCGAGAAGGAGATCCTGGTTCCCGAGGCCCGGTTCACCACCCTGCGCCTGGTCGACTGCTCGATCCCCCGCCTTGAGGGCGCCCGCGTCCACACGGAGGGCGATCTGCATCTGCCGCGCTGCCGCTTCCACAGCGGTGTACGCCTCACCGATGCGCACATCGGCACGGACCTGCTGCTCAACCAGGCCGTCGTGTACCGCGACCGGCGCGGCAAGTCGATCATGGCGGACGGCATGTCCGTCGGACAGGACCTGCAGGCCGAGATGCTGGAGACGCACGGGGAGCTCAGCCTGCGCGGTGCCCAGATCGGCGTCTCGCTCAGCCTGCGCGGCAGCCGGCTCTCCAACGCGTACGGGAGCCGCGCGCTCAACGCGCCGCAGCTGACGGTCGAGCGCTCCCTCTACCTGACCCCCGCCGGTGTCGGCAATCCGCTCCAGACCAGCGGCACGACACCGGCCCGCGGCACCCGCGTGCAGCGCTTCGAGTGCCAGGGCGGGGTGCGGCTCGACGACGGCCGGTTCGGTGACGCCGTCGACCTCGACCAGGCACGCTTCCACCTGGAGAACGACCAGGAGGTGTCGCTGCGCCGCATCCAGACGCCCGAGCTGCGCTTCCTGTGCGAGCGGCCGCAGCGCGGGCGGATCGTCCTGTCCGGCGCGAAGGTCGTCAACCTCATCGACAGGGCGGCGAGCTGGCCGGGCCCCGGCGGTCTGCGGGTGGGCGGCTTCACGTACGAGAACCTCATCCCCTCCGGCCCGTTCCCGCTGTCGCGGCGCCTCGAGTGGCTGTCGGCCGCGACGCCGGAGTACAGCCCGGAGCCGTACGAGAAGCTCGCGACCGTGCTGCGCAACAGCGGTGAGGACGCCGACGCGCGGGAGGTGCTGCTCGCCAAGCAGCGCCGCCGCCGCGAGACGCTGCCGCCGGCCGCGAAGATCTGGGGGTACATCCAGGACTGGACGGTCGCCTACGGGTACCGGCCCGGACGGGCCGCGGTGTGGATGGCCGTCCTGTGGGCGGCGAGCACGCTGGCCTTCTCCCACGCGTCACATCCGGCCATCAAACCGGGTGAGGCACCGCACTGGAGTCCGGCCCTGTTCTCGCTCGATCTCATCCTGCCGGTCATCGACCTGGGCCAGGACGGCTACTGGCAGCTGCGGGGCGGCTGGCAGTGGGCCGCGACCGTGCTGATCCTGCTCGGCTGGATCCTCGCCACGACGGTCGCCGCGGGCGCCACCCGGCTGCTCCGCAGAAACTGACCGGGCACCCTCGCATTTTTTGCCGGACCGCGGGCAACCATGGGCGCATTTCAGCCGTCATCCCAGCGCAACCATCAACCGAGCGACGGGGAGCGGGGTCCACACCTTGGCACTGCTGCGCGCCCTCATCCGCACCGCGCGGATGGTCCGCCACACCTCGGGTCTCGCGGCCGGGCTGCCCGCCGACGACGACGTCCTCCTGGACGTCCCCGACGAACGCCTCGCGCCCGCGCTCGTCGCCGCGGGCCGGGGCGAGTACGAGGCGGCCGCCAAGCTGCTCGCCGCCACCCGCGAGGCCGGCGAGTGGGAGAACCGGGACCGCTACGTCACCCGGCTCGCCGCCTTCGCCAGATCCCGCGGCGAATGGTTCGACGACTGGCGCTTCGCGGCGCCCCACGACCCGGACGCCCTCCTCGTCAAGGCCGAGCTGGAGGTCGCGCGCGGCTGGGAGTCCCCCGCACGCGCCGAGCTGCTGCGCGAGGTGACGCCGCTGATCACCGCCGCCGCCGAGGGCGACCCCGGCGACCCGGTGCCCTGGCGGGTCGCCCTCGACCACGCGCGCGGCACGAACGCCTCGCACACCGTCTTCGAGAGGCTCTGGGCCCAGGCCGTACGGCGCTCCCCGCACCACTACGGCTGCCATGTGTCGGCGCTCCAGTACCTGTCGGCCGCCTGGTACGGCTCGCACCGCGAGTGCTTCGACTTCGCCGAGCGCGCGGCCCAGGACGCCCTGCCGGGATCCCTGGTGCAGGCGCTGCCGGTGCGGGCCGCGTTCGCGTACCTGACGAGCGAGCAGGGCCCGGGACCGGCCGCCAAGGTGCCCCGCGAGCGCCTGGACGAGGCCGCCGACCTGGCGATCGCCCTGTCCCGCGAGTACGCCGCCGACGACCCCTGGCCCGCCGAGGTCCGCAACCTTCTCACGTACGTCCTGGTCCGCCTGGAACGCTGGTCCGACGCCCTGGAACAACTGCGCCTGACCGGCCCGTACGCGACGTCGTTCCCCTGGGACCGGATCTCGGACGACCCGCTCGGGCAGTTCCTGGAACTGCGTGACGGCGTACGGATCGAGGTGGCCGCGGCCCGTCCGCTCGGCGGCCGCGGGACCGGTCGCGGATCCCTCACCTCCGGCTCCCATTAGGCTTGACCGTCGTGACCACCGTCCGGCTTCCGCTCTTTCCGCTCAACTCGGTGCTGTTCCCGGGACTCGTGCTCCCGCTGAACGTGTTCGAGGAGCGCTATCGCGCCATGATGCGCGACCTGCTGAAGACCTCCTCCGGGGGTTCCGAGGCCTCCGGCGACCCCGCCGACTCCGACGAGCCGCGCCGGTTCGCCGTCGTGGCGATCCGCGACGGCCACGAGGTCGCGCCCAGCGCCCCCGGCATGCCGGATCAGGCGGCGAAGACCGCCGCCGAGGCGGGCCCCGCGGCCGGCTTCGGCGACGACCCGATCAAGGCCCTGCACGGCGTGGGCTGCATCGCGGACGCCGCGACGATCCGGGAGCGCGCCGACGGCAGCTTCGAGGTGCTCGCCACCGGCACGACCCGCGTGAAGATCCACTCGGTCGACGCGTCGGGCGCCTATCTGACCGCCGAGGTGGAGGAGCTGCCCGAGGAGTCCGGCGACGAGGCGGGCGCCCTCGCCGAAGGGGTGCTGCGCGCCTTCCGCTCCTACCAGAAGCGGCTCGCGGGCGCCCGTGAGCGCTCCCTGGCGACGGGCGCCGAACTGCCGGACGACCCGTCCGTCGTGTCGTACCTGGTGGCCGCGGCGGCCGTTCTCGACGTGCCGACCAAGCAGCGCCTCCTCCAGGCCCCGGACACGGCGTCGCGCCTGCGCGACGAGCTGAAACTCCTTCGCGCCGAGACGGCGATCATCCGTAATCTGCCGTCCTTGCCGGCCGGCGACCTGACCCGGCAGGCGACCAGCCTCAACTGACGTGGCCGGTCCCGACTGACGTAAGGCATGAGGACGTTGGCGAAGAAGTCCAAGAAGCAGCAGTCCGGGGGAACGCCCGCGACCGTGGCGCTCACCGCCGCGGGTACGCCCTTCACGACACACGCGTACGAGCACGACCCGGCCCATCCCTCGTACGGGGACGAGGCGGCGGAGGCGATGGGCGTCTCCCCCGACCGGGTGTTCAAGACGCTCGTCGCCGACGTGGACGGCGAGCTGACCGTCGCCGTCGTGCCGGTGGCGGGCCAGCTCGACCTGAAGGCCCTGGCGACGGCCGTCGGCGGCAAGCGGGCAGCGATGGCCGATCCGGCGGCGGCGGAGCGCACCACGGGCTATGTGCGGGGCGGCATCTCCCCGCTGGGCCAGCGCAAGAAGCTGCGTACGGTCCTGGACGACTCGGCGCGGGGGCACGACACGATCTGCGTCTCGGCGGGCCGCCGCGGCCTGGAGGTGGAGCTGGCCCCCACGGACCTGGCGACGCTCACGTCAGCGGTGCTGGCCCCCATCGGCCGCACCTGACCCCGACCGGAATCGCCGCCACCTCTCGACGCACGACATGTCCTCGGCTAAGTACCGAGGACATGTCGAAGAGGACGCGCAAGCGGAAGTGGCGGATCAGGAAGCACAAGGCCAATCACGGGCGCAGGCCCGCCTGAGAGCCCGCCCTCAGGCCGCCGGAGGGGTGTCCTGCGGGTAGTGGGTGTCGAAGTACGGGTCGGGATCGCGGGGCCCGAACAAGCCGGTCAGGCCGAGGTGGACGATCATCGCGGCGAGCGGCCAGGCGAGGAGCGCGCCCTTCGCCTTGAGTTCGAGCGGCGCGTCGAACGTGACGCCCTTGCCGACCTCCTTGGCGTGGGCCGCCACGTCCTGCGTGGGGCCCAGCCAGATCCCGAACCGCCAGGCGAGGATCCCGCCGAGAAGTCCGCCGACGGCCAGGGCGACGACGAGCGGTACGCCGCCACGCTTGCGCCACAGGAACACGGCGACGGCACTGACGACGCCGAACGCGAGGCCCAGCAGCGTGAACGTTCCGTCGACGCCGACGGCCTGCTCGCCCTCGGTGTCCTTGAGGTAGACGGCCTGGGCGTCCGCGATGAGCGGCACCTGCGGCGCGAGCCACATCCACAGCGCGCCCAGGAGCAGCCCGCACACGGCCAGTGCGACCGTGACGACGGCGGCCTCCCGCAACTCGGTCCTCATCCCTGGCCCGTCCTCCTGGTGCTCGTGAGCGTGAGACGGCACAGCGCCCGCGGGCCCGGAGGCCTGCCAGGGGTCGTGCTGGGGTTGCTGGGGTTGCTGGGGTCGTGGCGTCAGCGGTGCGGTCACCCTGCCATCGTGCCAGGCCCTTGCGACACGCGCGTCACCGGACGGCTGCCCGGCGGTACGCCCAGGTGGCGAGGGCCAGCGAGGCGACGCCGACACCCGCGCAGACACCCAGATCGAGGAGCACGACGCCCCAGTCCGGATGCGCCCCGAAGGTGCGGGCGAAGGCCTCGACGCCGTACGTCGACGGCAGCAGATCGCGCGCGTACTGGATGATGTCCGGCATGCGGTCGGCCGGCAGGACGCCGAGCAGGAGCGCCGCGGACATGCCCAACTGACCGAGCAGCGTGGCCAGTTCGGGCCGCGGGGCGAGCAGCCCGAGCGCGGCGCCGAGCCCGGAGAGCGCGGCACCGGCGAGCGGGATGACGGCGGCGAGCACCCACAGGTGCGCGAGCGGAAGCTGGAACATGACACAGCCGACGACGGCGGTGACCACGGTCCCGGGCACGGTGAACGAGGCGTACGCGCCGGCGGCGCCCAGCACCACGGCGGCGGGCGGCACGGGCAGCGTCGCGTAGTGGTCGAGCCCGCCGGCGGCCCGCAACTGCCCGAAATACTGCGCGAGCAGATTGAGAGCAACGAACGCGACAACCAAAACACTCGCCCCGGCGACAACAGCCTGCGCCTCCCGGCCCCCCTCCACCACGCCCCGCATCAGAATCATGATGCCGACGGACTGGAAGGTGGCGACGAAGAGCAGCGGGATCCTGGCGACGCGCGCCCGCGAGAGCTGCGCGCGGTACACGGCAGCGAGGGACGGCAGCAGCCGGGCCCTCGGGGCGAGCTCGCCGACGGCGTCACCCTCGGCGCTCAGCCCGCTCGCGCCCGCCCGGGCGCCGCCCTGAAGGACCTCAGCGGGTACGACACTCACGGTGCGCGACTCCTGTCGTGACTGTTCCGTCGGGTACGGGGGCAGCCGTGTTCACGACTTCACCAGCCCCTTGGCCTCGCCGCCGAGCGCCAGGTACACATCTTCCAGGCTCGGCGTGGTCAGGGAGAAATCGTCCAGCGCGGAGAACGCGGGGCCGCCGGTGACAGCGGCGACGGCGGCCCGCGCCTCGTCCGGGCCGAGCCGCAGTGACCAGCGGCGCCCCGACTCGACGGCGGAGGCGCGCAGCGCGGCGACGGCGGGCACGTCCAAGGGCGCCCGCTCCCGCCACACGAGCTCGACGCGCACCTCGCCGGCGACCTTCTCCTTCAGCCCGGCCGGGGTGTCACAGGCGATCACGCGCCCGCGGTCGAGCACGGCGACGCGATCGAGCACGGTCTCGGCCTCGATGACGTTATGGGTGACCAGCACGACGGTGGCGCCGCTCTCGGCCCGCCGCCGGTCGACGGCGGCCCAGACGGCACGACGGGCGACGGGATCCATCCCCGTGGTCGGCTCATCGAGCACGAGCAGCGGCCGCTCCCCCACGAGAGCGGCAGCAAAGCAGGCAAGCCGCCGCTGCCCGCCGGAAAGCTTCTTCAGGGGCCGCGACGCAATCGCCCCGAGCCCCAGCTCCTCCACCACGGCGTCCCGCTCGGCCCGGGCCGAGCGCAGATCGAGCCCCCGCAGCCGCCCGGTGGTCTCGGCGGCGAGCGACACGGTCAACTCGTCCAGAGCGCTCGACTCCTGCCCCAGATACGCCAGAATCCGCGAGGCCCGCTCCGGATAGCGCACGATGTCGTGGCCAAGAATCCCGACGCTCCCGCTGTCGGGCCGCATCAGCCCGGTCAGCTGCCGTACGAGGGTGGACTTACCGGCGCCGTTGGGTCCGAGCAGCCCGAAGATCTCCCCGCGCCGGATCTCGAGGGACACCCCGTCGGTGGCCCGGATCGCAGCGTTCCCGGGCGCTCCGCGACGCCCGCGGGTGGCGGGATACGTACGCACGAGATCCCGCACGACGCACACCACATCCCCCCGTCGCCCTCTGGGGGCCGCCTGTGCCGTGCGCGTACTCACGAAGGACGAGACTACGGGGTCGCACCCTCCCGACGACGCCCGGGTAGGGACATGCCACCGAAAACGGGACGCGCCCCACCCCCACCCACGTACACGGATCGGCGGACCCGGCGGACACCGGCCCCCACGCAGCCGCGCCCGCGAACGTATGTCCGCCCAGAGCCAACACGCAGCCGCACCCGCGACCGAACGGAAGGGACCGGGCCGGCATTGACCACCCTGAGCCGGCACACAGCCGCACCCGCGACCGAACGGAAGGGACCGGGCCGGCATCGACCACCCGGAGCCGACACACAGCCGCACCCGCGACCGAACGGAAGGGGCCGGTCCGGTATGTCCGCCCGGAGCCGGCACACACGACTGACGCGCACGAAATCCGACGCCGAACCATCCAAGCGAGGACGGACATACCGGACCGGCCCCGCACCCACAACGGGCACGAGCCACAAGCCGAAAGCAAGCCCGCACCCGACAAGGGGCACCCGGCACCGGCACCGGCTCCCGCACCCGCACCCGCACCCGCACCCGCACCCGCACCCGCCAAGACCACCACCCCGAGGCAAGACCACTCCGCCCCCGTACTACTCCGCGGTCACCCTCTCCGCAGCGCTACGCACATCAACCTCCCGCCAGAACCCGGCCCGAATCGCATACCGATCGTGCTCGTCGATCTGATCGTCCTTGTGGGCGAGCAGCCCGAACCGCGCGGCATACCGCAGCAACTCCCCGTCGATACGATGCGGCACCCGCGGATACATGGTGGACAGCTTCTGCAGCTGAACCTGGTCCCCCAGCCGCTCCATCCACCGCCGGGCGAACACCTGCCCCACCTCGAAGGGGTCACCCCCGACGGTGGTGATGTCCTCCTCGCGGTCGGCCCACCGCTGCTCCGCGGTGGTCAGCTGGGCCAGCGTCGGCAGGGACGCCGCGTCCGCCGACTCCCCCACGACCCCGGGCCGATCCACCCACCCCTTGTCGGACGACCACCGCAAGGTGGCGTTGGCGGGGTGCTGCCCGGGGTGAACATGAGGATGCACCGTAAGCCCAGGAGCGGCGCCGGGCCCGCGCAGGGCGGCAAGGTCCTTGGGCGTAGGGACACCCTTCCCCGCACCACCCCGCTCGTCCTCGGCTCCCACACCGTCACCCTCGCGCGCGGCCACCCCGTGATCGACACCGTCACCGACCGGGGCACCCCCCTGCCCGGCGCCGCCGCCCGGCACATCGGAGAGATCCGCGGAGTGCCCCGCCGCGGAGGCAAGCGCCGACTCAGGCAGCGGCGCGGACAGAATCGCCGCGATCTCCGGCCGCGGAGCGGGCTGCGGCGCACAGATCCCGCCGACTTCCTTGGCCCGCACGGCCTTGGTGATCCAGGCCCGGTCGAGCACGCGCCGCTCATCCGCCTCGGCGACGAGGTCCTCGGACTGGTTGTAGTCGCCGTCGGCGGCCTGCACGGCCCACAGGTGCACGGCGACCCCGTGCTCTTTCGCGGCCATCATGCCGGGCAGCAGATCGCCGTCGCCGGTGACGAGCACGATGTCGGAGCAGGCGCGGTTACGGGCGAGTTCGGTCAGCTCGGCGTGCATCGCCGCGTCGACCCCCTTCTGCGCCCAGCGCCCGTCGCTACGGGTAAGCGCACCGAGTCGCACGGTCACGCGGGGCATCACGCGGAGCCGGCGGTGCTCGGGTTGAGGCACCCGGTCCGGCGCCCCGTCGAACCAGTAGATCCGCAGAAGTGGCCGCTCGGTGTCGGATTCGGCGCGCTCACGCAGCCCTTGGATGAGGGCGACATGATCGACGGCGATCCGGGACCGGGACGGCTCCCCCGCGAGGAGACTCGCGGCGGCCCCGAGCAGGTAACCGGCGTCCACCAGGACGATGCAACGGTCCACGCGATCCACCCTCTTTCGCTGAATTACCGGCGTCCGGAGGTCCCACGGTGTCGACGATCGCGGGTTCGCCTCGGGTTTCCTTCGAGTCTGCCCGACCACACGGGGGTTAACGGCCCGAACTCGATCTTCGGCGTGGCGGATCGGACGAATTCCCGAAACGGCCCGCTCACAGAACTCCCGTCGCGCTCCGAACAACGCCCTGACAGCGCTTATTACGCACGGTAATTCTCTGAAATGCGTGCCTCGTCAGCATATGTGAATCTGAATCCGGCCCTGGCCCCTAGACCCCCGCAGGAGGCAGTCACCATGGCCAAGAACAAGAACCGCAAGCAGGGCGACCAGCGCAGCCGCGCCTCCGCCTCCGAGCAGGCTTCCGAGCAGGCCAAGTCGGCCGGTATGGAAGCACAGTCGGAGATGCAGTCGCAGGCTCAGGGCACGCCCGCGGATGTTGCCCGTAAGCACCAGCGCCGCTTCGGCCACAACTGACGCCTTCCGTAAGGCAGGTGGCCCTTTGGGCACACAGTGAGGGGCGCTCCCGGAGGAATCCGGGAGCGCCCCTCACTCATGTAATGACCAAAGCCTCAGGGCCTCTCAGGCCGCGTCAGCCCGCCAGGCAGGACGGCCCGAGCAGCACCTTCAGGTCGCCGAAGAGCGCGGGGTCGGGCTGCACACGGTGCCGGTCGAGCCGCAGCACCGTTGTCTTACGGGCCCCTTGGAGCTTGATCCTCACCTCGCTGTTGCCCTTGTGGTGGCTGAGGATCTCGCCGAGCCTGCTGACCATCGGCGGGGTCACCTTCACCGTGGGGATGGTGATCGTCACGGGCGCGTTGGTCCCGGCGTTCGACAGGTCGGGGACCATGAGTTCCATCGCGACGAGGCGCGGCACGTCCTCGCGCTTGTCGAGGCGGCCCTTGACGAACACGACGGCGTCCTCGACGAGTTGGGTCGACACCAGCTGATACGTCGCCGGGAAGAACATGCACTCGATGGAGCCGGCCAGGTCCTCGACGGTCGCGATGGCCCAGGCGTTGCCCTGCTTGGTCATCTTGCGCTGGAGGCCCGAGATGATGCCGCCGATGGTGACGATCGAGCCGTCCGAGAAGTCGCCGCCGGTGAGCTGCCCGATGCCGGCGTCGGCCTTGTCGGACAGCACGTGTTCGAGGCCGAACAGCGGGTGGTCGGAGACGTAGAGACCGAGCATCTCGCGCTCCTGGGCGAGGAGATATGTCTTCTCCCACTCGTCCTCGGAGAATTCGACGTCGAGCCCGAATCCCGGCTCGCTGCTGTCCTCCTCGCCCATGCCGCCGAAGAGGTCGAACTGGCCCTCGGCCTCCTTGCGCTTGACCTGCACGACGTTGTCGATCATCGGCTCGTACTGTGCGGTGAGGCCCTTGCGGGTGTGCCCCATCGTGTCGAACGCGCCTGCCTTGATCAGCGATTCCGTGGTGCGCTTGTTGCAGGCGGCGGCCTCGACCTTGTCGAGGTAGTCGGGGAAGGAGGCGTACTTCCCCTTCGCCTTGCGGCTGCGGATGATCGACTCGACCACGTTCGTACCGACGTTACGGACGGCGGAGAGGCCGAAGAGGATCACGTCGTCGCCCTGGGCGGCGAAGTTGTGTTCCGACTCGTTCACATTCGGCGGGAGGACCTTGATGCCCATGCGGCGGCATTCGTTCAGATAGACCGCGGACTTGTCCTTGTCGTCCTTCACCGACGTGAGCAGAGCGGCCATGTACTCGGCCGGGTAGTTCGCCTTGAGGTAGGCGGTCCAATAGGTGACGAGGCCGTACGCGGAGGAGTGCGCCTTGTTGAACGCGTATCCGGCGAAGGGCACCAGGACGTCCCACAGCGCCTGGATCGCCGCGTCGGAGAAGCCCTTCTTCTTGGCGCCGCCCTGGAAGAGGACGAAGTTCTTCTCCAGCTCCTCGGGCTTCTTCTTTCCCATCACTCGGCGCAGGATGTCGGCCTCGCCGAGCGAGTACCCGGCGATGATCTGGGCGGCCTTCTGCACCTGCTCCTGGTACACGATGAGGCCGTAGGTGAGACCCAGGGTCTCCTTCAGCGGCTCTTCGAGCTCCGGGTGGATCGGGGTGATCTCCTGGCGCCCGTTCTTGCGCTCCGCGTAGTTCGTGTGCGAGTTCATTCCCATCGGGCCCGGCCGGTACAGGGCCGAGACGGCGGAAATGTCCTCGAAGTTGTCGGGCTGCATCTGGCGGAGCAGCGAGCGCATCGGGCCGCCGTCGAACTGGAACACACCGAGCGTGTCACCGCGGCACAGCATCTCGTACGTCTTGGGGTCGTCCAGGGGCAGCGCGAGCATCTCCAGCTCGACGCCCTTGTTGGCCTTCACCATCTTGACGGCGTCGTCCATGATCGTGAGGTTGCGCAGGCCAAGGAAGTCCATCTTCAGCAGGCCGAGCGACTCGCACTGCGGGTAGTCCCACTGCGTGATGGTCACGCCGTCCGTGTGCCGGACCCAGATCGGGGCGTGGTCGACGATGGGCTCGCTGGACATGATGACGCCGGCGGCGTGCACGCCCATCTGCCGGACCAGGCCCTCGACGCCCTTGGCGGTGTCGATGACCTTCTTGACGTCCGGCTCGTTCTCGTACATCCCCCGGATCTCGCCCGCCTCGCTGTAGCGCGGGTGGGCGGGGTCGGTGATGCCCGACAGGTCGATGCCCTTGCCGAGGACGTCGGCGGGCATCGCCTTGGTGAGGCGGTCGCCCATCGCGTACGGGTAGCCGAGCACGCGCGCGGAGTCCTTGATCGCGTTCTTGGCCTTGATCTTTCCGTAGGTACCGATCATGGCGACCTTGTCGGCGCCGTACTTCTCGGTCACATACCGGATCACCTCGACGCGCCGACGCTCGTCGAAGTCGATGTCGACATCGGGCATGGAGACGCGCTCGGGGTTCAGGAACCGCTCGAAGATCAGGCCGTGCGTGATCGGGTCGAGGTCGGTGATGCCCATGGCGTAGGCGACGATCGAACCGGCCGCGGAGCCTCGGCCGGGGCCGACCGCGATGCCGTTGTTCTTGGCCCACATGATGAAGTCGGCGACGACCAGGAAGTACCCCGGGAACCCCATCTGGATGATGATGTCCATCTCGTACTCGGCCTGCTTCTGCCGGTCCTCGGGGACGCCGCCCGGGTAGCGGCGGTCCATGCCGACCCGGACCTCTTCCTGGAACCAGGTGACCTCGGTGAAGCCCTCCGGGATGTCGAACTTCGGCATGAGGTCACGCTTCTCGAACATGCCGGTGGTGTCGATCTGCTCGGCCACCAGGAGCGTGTTGGCGCAGCCCTCCTGCCAGGCGTCCGAGGAGTCGATGGCGTACATCTCGTCGGTCGTCTTGAGGTAGTAGCCCGTGCCGTCGAAGCGGAAGCGGTCCGGGTCCGAGAGGTTCTTGCCGGTCTGGATGCAGAGCAGGGCGTCGTGCGCGGTCGCCTCGTGGGCGTACGTGTAGTGCGAGTCGTTCGTCACCAGGGGCGGGATGCCGAGCTTCTTGCCGATCTCGAGGAGTCCGTCGCGGACGCGGCGCTCGATCTCGATGCCGTGGTCCATCAGCTCCAGGAAGTACCGGTCCTTGCCGAAGATGTCCTGGTACTCGGCGGCCGACTTCAGGGCCTCGTCGAACTGGCCGAGGCGAAGGCGCGTCTGCAGCTCGCCGGACGGGCAGCCGGTCGAGGCGATGAGCCCCTCCGACCACTGGGAGATCGTCTCCTTGTCCATGCGCGGCCACTTCTGCAGCCAGCCCTCCGCGTACGCGTCCGAGGACAGCTTGAACAGATTGTGCAGGCCCGTGCTGTTCGCCGCCCAGATCGTCTTGTGGGTGTAACCACCCGAACCGGACACGTCGTCCCGCTTCTGGTGCGGCTGGCCCCACTTGACCTTGCGCTTGTTGCGCCGGGACTCGGGGGCGACGTACGCCTCGATCCCGATGATCGGGACGACCCCGGCCTTCTTCGCCGAATGAAAGAAGTCGTACGCCCCGTGGAGGTTGCCGTGGTCGGACATGGCGATGTGCGTCATGCCCATTTCATTGCAGGCGTTGAACATGTCCTTGAGCCGCGCGGCACCGTCCAGCAGCGAGTACTGGGTGTGGACGTGCAGGTGCGTGAACGGCGGCTTTGACACGGCTTCGGCCTCCAACGGAAAACGGAAAGATACGGACCGGCGACGGGCTGCGGGCAGTCGGACGGACAGCTTGAAAGTCTACGGGTGGGCGCTGACAACCTGCGGGCACTCGGGGGTACGGTCGGGCGTTGGACAGAGCAGGACAGCTGTCCCCCATGGCACGATCCACGGTCACCATCCCCCGTCACCCCCGACGGCACAGCCCGCACCAGGAGGCACCCCGCGATGTCGGTCCCGCAGCCCACCGCTGAGCAGCGCGGCGAGCAGATCCTCACCGTCTTCGACACCGCGTTCGGCGAGCTCCTGGCCGCCGACCCGGCGGCGTTCCGGGTCAAGTTCCGGAAGATGGCCTCGTCCGCATTCGCGTTCTACCGCGGCACGGCGTGCCTGTTCTACGCGGACCTGGAGCGCGAGCGGCACGGCGGCCCGTACCTGGACGACCGCACGGGCCGGGTGTGGATCCACGGCGATCTGCACGCTGAGAACTTCGGCACGTACATGGACTCCACGGGCCGCCTGATCTTCAATGTGAACGACTTCGACGAGGCGTACGTCGGCCCCTTCACCTGGGATCTCAAGCGCTTCGCCGCCTCCGTGGCCCTGATCGGCTACTCGAAGGCACTCGGTGACGAGCAGATCACCGAGCTGGTGCAGACGTACGCGGGCGCGTACCGCGAGCGGATCCACGCGCTGGCGACGGGCGCGAAGAGCGACGAGGTGCCGCCCTTCACGCTGGACACCGCCGACGGTCCGCTCCTGGACGCGCTGCGCGACGCCCGCTCCCTGACGCGCTTCGGGCTGCTCGACTCGATGACGGAGATCCGTGACTTCGAGCGCCGCTTCGCGCCCGGCGGCGGCTCCATCGAGCTCGACGCGGCCACGCGCTACAAGGTCCTCGCGGCCTTCGACGGGTACCTGGAGACGCTTCCCGAGTCGTCCCTGGCCCGTCCCGACTCGTACCGCGTGAAGGACGTCGTGGGGCGGCGCGGCATCGGCATCGGCTCCGCGGGCCTGCCCTCGTACAACATCCTCCTGGAGGGCAACAGCGACGCCCTGGAGAACGATGTCGTGATCTATCTCAAGCAGGCGCAGACGCCGGCCGTGTCGCGGCACATCACCGACGCGTCGATCCGCGACTACTTCCAGCACGAGGGCCACCGCACGGTGATCTCGCAGCGCGCGCTCCAGGCGCACGCTGACCCGTGGCTGGGCTGGACCGAGCTGGACGGCTCGGGGCAGCTGGTCGCCGAGGTCTCGCCGTACGCGGTGGACCTCGACTGGTCGGACATCGACGACCTGGAGGAGATCGCCGCGGTCGTCGCCGACCTCGGCCGGGCCACGGCGACGATGCACGCGGCGGCCGACGACCTGTCCGGGCAGTCCCTGGTGCCGTTCTCCACGGAGCGGGCCATCGACGCGGCCATCGCGGCGGACGAGGACGGTTTCGCGGGTCTGCTGGTCGACTTCGCGCACGACTACGGGGCACGCGCGCGTGCGGACCACCAGATCTTCGTGGACCTCTTCCGCAACGGCCGGATCCCGGGCCTGTAGGCCACAGAGGCCGACAACACTCCCGTAACGCACAGCGACCCTTTAGGGGTCCCTTACAGGAACGCATGGCACACTCCTCCGCGATGGACGACATATCCGGGACCCAGCTCAGAGCCGTGCGCGCGGCGCTCTTCACGGCGCTCGTCGTGACGCTCTCCGCCGCGTCGCACGTCCTGCTGTCCCGGGCCCCCCTTCCGGTGGTGACGGTGGCGGCCACGGCCTTCGCCGTCTTCGTCCTCGCGTACGCGCTGGCGGGGCGTGAGCGGAGCTTCGGCCGGATCGCGGCCCTGCTCGTGCCGCTGGAGCTGGCCGCCGACACGGTGTTCACCACGGGCCAGCACGTCTGTTACGGCGCGGCGGGCGGGCCCGTCGCCGGGCCGCTGCGCGCAGTCGGCCTGGACGTCCTGTGCGGCGGCAGCGTCGGTACGCCGCTGGCCCGCATGACCGGCGGCCACACGGACGAGGCGACCGCGCTCCTCGCGCACACCGACCCGGCCGCCGCCTGGCTGCTCCTCGGCGCGCATGTCGCCGTGGGCCTCCTCGCCGCCGCCTGGCTGCGCCGCGGCGAGCAGGCGCTGGCCCAGCTGCTGCGCGCGGTCGCCGGGTTCACCTTCCGGCCGCTGCTGATCGCCTTCGCCGCGGTACGGGCCCACCTGGAGCCCGTACGCCGCCTGCCGCGGCGCCCCTCGCGCCGGATGCGGGCCGCGCGTACGCAGCTGTGGGCGCACTCCGTGGGACGGCGCGGACCGCCGTGCGTGGCCCTGGCCGCCTGAGGCCCGGGCCCGGCACAGCAGTCCCCCCGAAGACTTCGCAGAACCCACACGGAGAACGATCATGAGCCAGAGGAACAGCCAGGCCGCGAAGACGGCCGCCCGCGAGCGGCTTCGCGTCGAGCGCGAGCGGCAGGCCAAGAAGGAGAAGGCGAAGCGCCAGGCGATTGTCGCCGGCGGGATCGTCGCGGTCCTCGCGATAGCCGGCGGCATCGGCTTCGGCGTCATGCAGATGAACAAGCCCACCTACTGGGAAGCGGCGAAGGACGACGCCCTGGTCGCGCCCAAGAACACCACGGGCAAGAACAACACGACGGTGACCCTCGGCGAGGACTCCGCCAAGAAGACGATCATCGCCTACGAGGACTCGCGCTGCCCGGTCTGCGCCGCCTTCGAGCAGACGGTCGGCACGACGGTGAAGAAGGACCTCGACGACGGCAAGTACAAGATCCAGTACGTCGGCGCCACCTTCCTCGACAAGAACCTCCAGGGCGAAGGCTCCAAGAACGCGCTCAGCGCGCTCGGCTCCGCCCTGAACGTCTCCAAGGACGCCTTCTGGGACTACAAGGAGGCGCTGTACTCCAAGAAGTGGCACCCGGAGGAGACCACGGACAAGTTCAAGGACGACGCGTACCTCATCAAGGTCGCGAACACCGTCCCGGAACTGAAGAACAACTCGGCCTTCCAGAAGGACGTCAAGGACGGCACCTTCGACAAGTGGGCCCTGGAGATGTCGAAGAACTTCGACAACAACAAGTACGGGGTCGAGGGCACCCCGTCGTTCGTGATGGACGGCAAGCAGCTCACCGGCCCCGACGGCAAGACGGCGCCCAGCACCGTCGCCGACTACAACACCGCGGTCGACAAGGCCCTCAAGGGCTGACGCCGACGCGCTGACGAAGTGTGGGCGAACTCTTCGGAGTTCGCCCACTTTTCGCTTTTACTGGTCAGTAATGTGATCACCTGTGACCAGTCGACTCAACATAGACAGCCCTCTCGGCACCGCTGCCGGTACGGCCAACGCCCTTGCCCCGCGCCGCCGTTCGGTCGTGAAGGCAGCCGCCGCCACGGCCGGCGCCGCCGCCCTCGCCCCGCTCGCCACCGCGCCCGCCGCACACGCGGCCGACGGGCCCGCCTTCCTGCACGGAGTCGCGTCGGGCGACCCGCTGCCCGACGGAATCCTCCTGTGGACGCGCGTGACGCCCGCCCCCGACGCCGTGCCCGGCTCCGGAAAGGGCCCCGACACGGACGTCCGCTGGGAGGTCGCCCAGGACAAGGACTTCCGCAAGGTCGTGGCCCACGGCACCACCACGGCGCGGGCGTCCGCCGACCACACCGTCAAGGCCGATGTAAGGGGCCTGCTCCCGGCGAGCGTCTATTACTTCCGCTTCTCCGTAGAGGGCGACCAGGGCGCCGTCTCCCCTGTGGGCCGTACGCGCACGGCACCCGCGCTCGACGCGCAGGCCGCCGGCGTCCGGTTCGGCGTGGTCTCGTGCGCCAACTGGGAGGCCGGCTACTTCTCCGCGTACCGCCATCTCGCCGCCCGCACCGACCTGGACGCGGTGCTCCATCTCGGCGACTACATCTACGAGTACAAGACCGGCGAGTACCCCGAGGCCAAGTACGTCGTACGGCAGCACGAGCCGCGCCACGAGATCCTCACGCTCGCCGACTACCGCGTGCGCCACGGCCTGCACAAGACCGACGCCGACGTGATGGCCGTGCACGCCGCGCACCCGCTGATCGCCATCTGGGACGACCACGAATTCGCCAACGACGCCTGGTCGGGCGGCGCCGAGAACCACACGCCGGGCACCGAGGGCGACTGGGCGGCGCGTCAGCAGGCCGCCAAGCAGGCCTACTTCGAGTGGATGCCGGTGCGCCCGTCCACCGCGGGCACGGTCTACCGCCGCCTGCGCTTCGGCAAGCTGGCCGATCTGCACCTGCTCGACCTGCGCTCGTTCCGCTCCCAGCAGTCGACCGTCGGCAACGGCGACGTGGACTCCCCCGAGCGCTCGATCACCGGCCGCGCCCAGCTCGACTGGCTGAAGGCGGGCCTGGCCGCGTCCGACGCCTCGTGGAAGCTCGTCGGCACCTCGGTAATGATCTCGCCGGTCGCCTTCGGCTCGCTGCCGGCCCATCTGCTGGAGCCGCTCGCCGAGTTGCTCGGCCTGCCGACCGGCGGCCTGGCGATCAACGTCGACCAGTGGGACGGCTACACGCACGACCGCAAGGAACTGATCGGCCACCTGCGGGACAAGGCGATCCGCAACACGGTCTTCCTCACCGGCGACATCCACATGGCCTGGGCGAACGACGTACCGGTGACGGCCGGAACCTATCCGCTCTCCCCGTCCGCGGCCACGGAGTTCGTCGTCACGTCGGTGACCTCCGACAACCTCGACGACATCCTGCACGTGGCTCCGAACACCATCTCGACGGTGGCGGAGGGCGCCGTCAAGGCGGCCAACCGCCATGTGAAGTGGCTGGACATGGACGCGCACGGGTACGGCGTCCTCGACGTCACCGCCGAGCGCTCGCAGATGGACTACTACGTCGTCTCCGACCGCAAGGATCCGGCCGCGACGACCTCCTGGGCCCGCTCCTACCGCACGCTCAGCGGCACGCAGAAGGTCGAGCGGGTGAACACACCGGTGCGCTGACCCGGACCCCGAGTGACTGACGAGGGGCCAATTCCAGCCACTCGTCGGCGCGTTAAGAACAGATCACAGCACTACGGCGGGTGGTGCTGTCCGCGGATCGAATGCGGACACACCGCCCGTCGCGGTAACCGCTCCCGTTACGTACGGATCTCAAACTCCGGACGCCGCACGAAAATTTCTTCCCGTTGACCCGAATTGCCGGAGGAAGAGCGGTAATTGATTGGGCCAGAACATCGCTCTTCAAGGGCTGACATGGCCACGTAATCTCCCCGCGGCGGCGAGGAAGTTCCTCTCCCCACCCGTCCGCGAGGAGTCCGCATGACCACGCTTGCCCGAATATCTCCGCTGATGCGCCGCCGGCTGATCGGCACCGCGCTGGTGGCCGGAACCCTGGCCATCGCCCCGCTGTCCGCCCCGTCGGGCAGCGCCGCGACCGCCAAGGCGTCGGCCTCCGCGCAGAAGTGCGCCGACAGCGGCAACGCCGTGGCACGCGAGAAGAAGCCCACCGGCGCCGACCACGCGCAGGAGCCGAACGAGGTCAGCGCGGCCAAGGCCAAGTCCATGGACGCGGACATGCAGCGCAGACTCGACAAGATGCGCGCCGACGGAACGCTCTCCAGAGGCCTCGCCGCCGCGTCGACCACGATCCCGGTCTACGTCCACGTCATCCACGACGGCGCGACCGGCAATCTCACGTCGACCGACATCACCAAGCAGATCGACGTCCTGAACGCGGCCTACAGCGGCCAGGGCACCGGCAACAACGACTCGGGCTTCACGTTCACGCTGGCCGGCACCGACTACACGGACAACGCCGCCTGGTACAACGGCATCACACCGGGCTCCGCCGCCGAGAAGTCCATGAAGTCCTCGCTCCGCAAGGGCGGCGCGGGCGCGCTGAACTTCTACACGGCCAACCTCGGCCAGGACCTGCTCGGCTGGGCGACGTTCCCGTCCTCGTACAAGTCGAACCCGTCCGACGACGGCGTGGTCGTCCTGGACACCTCGCTGCCGGGCGGCTCGGCCACCAACTACAACCAGGGCGACACGGGCACCCACGAGATCGGCCACTGGATGGGGCTGTACCACACGTTCCAGGGCGGCTGTAACGGCAACGGTGACTACGTCTCCGACACCCCGGCCGAGAAGAGCGCCGCGTTCGAGTGCCCGACCGGGCGCGACACCTGCACCAACAAGACGGGTGTCGACCCGATCCACAACTTCATGGACTACACGTACGACTCCTGCATGTACCAGTTCACCGCGGGCCAGGTGCAGCGGATGAAGGACAGCTGGACGGCGTACCGCGCGGGCTAGCGGACCGCGGCACGGCCTAGAGCGAATCGAGGAAGCCGAGCGCCACCCGCCAGGTGGCCTCGGCCGCCTCCGCGTCGTAGTCCGGCAGTTCGGGGTCGCTGTAGAGGTGGCCGGCGCCCGGGTAGCGGTAGACCTCCACGTCGGCGCCGGTCCGGCCCATCTGGAGATACCAGGCGCTCAGCCAGTCGTCGGTCTCGAACGGGTCGGGCTCGGCGACGTGCAGCTGGACGGGCAGTTCGTCCACGGAGGCGTTCTCGGCGATGTCCGAGGTGCCGTGCAGGAGCAGCAGGCCGCGCGCCTTGTCGTCGCCGAGGGCCAAGGTCTGCGCGATCGAGGCGCCGAGGGAGAAACCGGCGTAGACGAGCCCGCGCTCGGAGTAAGGGGCGGCGGCGAGGATGGCGCGCTTGAGCAGCTCGTCCTTGCCGATCTCCTCGTTGAAGGCCATGCCGTCCTCGACGGTGTCGAAGGTGCGGCCCTCGAAGAGGTCCGGGGTCCACACCTCGTGTCCGGCGGCCCGCAGCCGGTCGGCCGCGTCACGGACGGCGGGACGCAGGCCGTAAGTCGAGTGGAAAAGCATGATGTTCATGTGGCCCATGGTGCCATCCGAGGGCGCCCGTGCCCGTCAGCGGCCGCGCTCCTCAGCGCAGGCTGCGCACGTCGAGGTGGCGCAGTACGCGGTCCACGATCTCGGGGTCGGCGCCCGGCTCGCTGCGCGCCGCGAGCACCTCGTGGCGGGCGGCGGAGAGCATCTCGTTCTGGATGCGGCGCACGCGCTTGATTCTTGAGACGCGCTTGGCGTGCGCCTCCTTGCGTTCCTCGCTGCCCAGTTCGGGGTCGATGCGCAGTCCGATGTCGTAGGCCCTGCGCGCCATCTGGTCGGAGAGGTCGTCGGGCAGCTCCTCGACCTCCTCGATCTCCTTCAGCCGCCGCTTGGCGGCCCTGGCCGCGCGGAGCGCGAGCTGCTGCTCGAACTCCTTCTCGGCCTCGGCGTCCGCCTTGACCCCCAGCTTCTTCACCAGCCAGGGCAGGCTCAGCCCCTGGAGCACGAGGGTGCCCATGATGACGCCGAACGCGATGAAGACGATCTCGTCGCGGTCGGGGAACGGTGAGTTGTCGTCCATGGTGAACGGGATGGCGAGGGCCAGGGCGACGGAGGCGACCCCGCGCATTCCCGCCCACCACATGATCACGGTCTCGCGCCAGGAGATCGGGATGTCCTCGTCGACGTCCCGCCGCACATGCAGACGCCGCGTCAGCCAGGTCGCCGGAAGCAGCCACAGCAGACGTACGAAAATGACGACCGCCACGACGGTGCCGGCCCAGCCGAGCATCTCGCCCCAGCGGCCTGCCGCGGTCCTGATCGCGTTGTGCAGTTCGAGTCCGATGAGGCCGAAGGCGACGCCGGTGACGAGTGTGTCGACGATGTCCCAGAAGGCGCGGCCGGTCAGCCGGGTCATGACGTCGTCCGCGTCGAAGGCGTACTCGGCGAGGAACAGCGCCGTGACGAGTACGGCGAGCACACCGGAGCCGTGCAGCTCCTCGGCCAGCACGTACGAGGCGAACGGCATCAGGAGCGTCAGGCCGATCTGGAGCGTGGAGTCGTCGAGGTAGTCCATCAGCTTGTTGGCGGTCCAGCCGATCACGAGCCCGACGACGAGCGCGACGACGGCGGACAGGAGGAGCGAGACGACGGCCTCCGGCCAGGAGAAGCTGCCGCTCACCACCGCGGCGATGGCCACGTGGTAGAGCACGATCGCGGTCACGTCGTTGAACAGGCCCTCGCCCTCCAGGGTCGACACCAGGCGGCGGGGCAGGCCGAGTTGGCCGGCCACGGCGGTCGCGGCGACGGGGTCGGGGGGCGCGACGAGGGCGCCGAGCGCGACGGCCGCGGCGATCGGCAGGCCCGGCACGATGGCGCTGGCGACGAACGCGACGGCCGCCGTGGTGACGAAGACCAGGGCCACGGCGAGCAGGAAGATCGGTCTCTTGTTCGCCGCGAACTGACGCCATGACGTGCGCTTCACGGCCGCGTAGAGCAGGGGCGGCAGGAGGATCGGGAGGATCAGTTCGGGCGGAACCTCGACGTTCGGCACGAACGGGAGGAGGGCCAGGCCGATGCCGAGCAGCGTCATCAGCACCGGCGCGGGCAGCCCGAGCCGGTCTCCGAGTGGCACGCTCAGCACGGCCCCGAGCAAGAGCACGAACAGCAGGGCCAACTGATCCACGGTGCGCACCCCGGCGAGTAACGGCGGTCAAGCCATCGGACGATCAAGTCCCCAGCGTGCCACGCACATCGCTCTGTGGTGATTTGTGGCGCGAGTCGGCGCCGTGGAGACGCTGCTCCGCCCCGCTGAGACACGAGTCGGCCCCTTGAGACCGGCCGCGCTCCGCGCTCGGCCCTAGACCTGCGGCTGCCCCAGCGCCTTCCGCATCGCCCGGTGCGGAATCCCCGCGTCGGGGAACTCCGGCCCGTACACGGCATAGCCGAGGCGCTCGTAGAACCCCAGCGCGTGTGTCTGCGCGTGCAGGTCCACGGCGACGAGCCCACGCTCCGCCGCGGCGTCCTCGATGGCCCGCACGAGGGCCGCGCCCACGCCGAGCCCGCGCGCGGCCTTCGCCACCGCGAGCCGTCCGAGCGCGCCGACCCCGGCGTCCCCGCCGTTCTTCGCCACGGCGGCGGCGCCGGTCAGCAGCCGCCCCGTGCCGAGCGGCTCACCGTCGGCGCGCAGCGCCAGCACGTGCACCGTGCCGGCCCCGCCGTCGTGCTCGTCGTACTCGAGCTCCTGAGGAACCCGCTGCTCGACGACGAAGACCTCCTGGCGCACCGCGAAGCACGCCTTGCGGTCGGCCTCGCTGTCGGCGACCCGCACCACGTATGAGGAAGAGGGCTGCGGCACCGTCACGAGCTCTCCGCCCGGACGCGGTCCAGGGCCGTCTGCAGGTCCTCGGGGTACTCGCTGGAGAACTCCACCCACTCACCGTCCGCCGGGTGCTCGAAGCCGAGCCGCACGGCGTGCAGCCACTGGCGGGTGAGGCCGAGCCGCTTGGCGAGCGTCGGGTCGGCGCCGTACGTCAGGTCGCCGACGCAGGGGTGCCGGTGGGCCGACATGTGCACGCGGATCTGGTGCGTACGCCCCGTCTCCAGCTTGATGTCCAGGAGGCTGGCGGCGCGGAACGCCTCGATGAGGTCGTAGTGCGTGACGGAGGGCTTGCCCTCGGCGGTCACGGCCCACTTGTAGTCGTGGTTCGGGTGGCGCCCGATGGGGGCGTCGATCGTGCCGCTCATCGGGTCCGGGTGCCCCTGGACCAGCGAGTGGTAGCGCTTGTCGACGACGCGCTCCTTGAACTGCCGCTTCAACGTCGTGTACGCGCGCTCCGACTTGGCGACGACCATGAGGCCGGAGGTGCCGACGTCGAGCCGGTGGACGATGCCCTGGCGCTCGGCGGCGCCGGACGTGGAGATCCGGTACCCGGCTGCGGCGAGGCCGCCGATCACGGTCGTCCCGGTCCAGCCGGGGCTGGGGTGCGCGGCGACGCCGACCGGCTTCATGATCACAACGATGTCGTCGTCGTCATGGACGATCTCCATGCCCTCGACGGGCTCGGCGACGATCTGCACCGGGGCGGGCGCCTGCGGCATCTCCACCTCGAGCCAGGCCCCGCCGTGCACGCGCTCGGACTTGCCGACCACAGAGCCGTCGACCGCGACCTTCCCCGCCGCGGCGAGCTCGGCGGCCTTGGTGCGGGAGAAGCCGAACATGCGGGAGATGGCGGCGTCTACGCGCTCGCCCTCCAGGCCGTCGGGCACGGGCAGGGTTCGGATCTCGGGAAACGTGCTCACCCATTGAGTATGCAGGAGCCCGCCGACACTCCGGACCGCGCGAGGGGAAAGCCCCTGGTCCCTCAGTCTTTGTGGACGGTCCCGTCCGGGTCGAGCCCCCGGAACGAGAGGAGCACGATCAGGATGCCGCCGCACACGATCGCCGAGTCGGCGAGGTTGAACACGGCGAAGTTCTTCGGCGCGATGAAGTCGACCACGGCCCCTTCGAAGACGCCGGGCGAACGGAAGATTCGGTCGGTGAGATTGCCGAGCGCCCCGCCGAGGAGCAGCCCCAGGGCGATCGCCCAGGGCAGGCTGTAGAGCTTGCGGGCGAGCCGGGCGATCACGACGATCACGGCCGCGGCGATCACGGTGAAGATGATCGTGAAGGCCTCGCCGATGCCGAACGCGGCGCCCGCGTTCCTGATCGCCTCGAGCCGCAGCCAGTCACCGAGGAGCTCGATCGGCTCGTGGTGCTCCAGCCTCGCGACCACGATCATCTTGCTGACCAGGTCGAGGGCGTACGCGAGGGCGGCCACCGCGAACAGCACGGCGATCTTCCGCTTGCCCCTGGGCCGCTCCTGGGCCTCCCCGCCGTTGTCCGGCCCGTCTGCCCCCGCATCCGGGGTGTCCGGAGTACCGATGACGCGCTCCGCCTCTGCCACGTGAGTCCCTCAACCTAGGTACCTGACTGAGGACGAGAGTACGGCACACACGTACGCCCTCAGCAGCCCAGGAGCGACTCCATGACGCCGCGCGCAGCGGGGTCAGTAACGGCGCTCCTGCTTCTGCTTGCACTCGACGCACAGGGTCGCCCGCGGGAAGGCCTGCATCCGAGCCTTGCCGATGGGGTTCCCGCAGTTCTCGCAGACCCCGTACGTCCCCGCGTCGAGCCGCTCCAGGGCGCGCTCGGTCTGCTGGAGCATCTCCCTGGCGTTCGCGGCCAGCGACAGCTCGTGCTCCCGTGTGATGTTCTTCGTGCCGGTGTCCGCCTCGTCGTCGCCGGCGCCGTCCCCGGAGTCCCGCATGAGCCCGGCGAGGGACTTCTCCGACGACTCGATCTCGCTGTTCAGGCGAAGCGCCTCGCTCTGGAGCTCCGCCCGCGCCTCCGCGACCTCCGCCGGGGTCCAGGGGTCCTCCCCCGGCCGTACCGCGAGCTCGCCCGGCGTCGCGGCCGCGACCCTCGCCTTCGGCACCTCGCGGGGCTTCTTCGCCGTGGCCGTGCCAGGGGTCTTCTTCGCAACCACAGTCGTGGCTCCCGTCGTCTCCGCGGCCGACGCCGCGCCATCGGCCGCGGACGCGACCGCTTTCTTCTCCGCGGTCTTGTGGCCGGTGGCCTTCTTGACCGCGCTCTTCCTGGCGCCCGTTCTCCCGGCCGCGCCCTTCTCGGCGCCGGCACTCTCCGCTTCCGCGGAGGCCTGTGTGGACGTCGTACTCGTGGCGGCCTTCGCAGCCTTCGTCGACTTGGCGGTCTTGGTGGCCTTGGTGGCCTTGGATACGGGCTCGGCGGCCGTCTTCGCGGCCTTCGCCGTCTGCTTGGCGGTCGCGGTCTTCGTATCCACGCTCTTCGTAGTGGTCTTCGTGGCCGCCGTGCTCTTCCTGTCGGCCCTCTCCGTCGCGGTGCTCTTCTTCCCGGCGGCCGGCTTCTTCGCGGCCGGAGCCGCCTTGGCCGCCGCCGTCGCGGGCACCGCCTCCTCGGCCGCGGCCTTCACGCCGGCGGATGCCTCACGCACCCCCACCGGACTCTTTTTCGCCACCATGGCCGCGGCCCCTTCACATTTTGTGATCTTGCTCGCGAATCGTGCTGGGACGATAAATCGACTTCTGACCCGCGGCAACGGGGCACACCGCCCGATGCGCCCGCCCCACACGTCCCGCACGGCAGACTTGCAAGCGTTGTGCCCAGCTCCCCGCCGGGTAATCCGCCGAGGCCCCGGCCCGAGGATCCGCAGCGCCCCATGTCGCCATTCGGGTCAGCCCACGCGGCCGTGACCAGCCCGGCGAAAGCCCCTGACGAGCCCGCCCCGCAGGACTCCGGAGGAATAAACTGAGGCGGAAGCGGAGAAGGTGCATCATCATGCGCAAAGTAGTCGACTGTCGCGACATGCCGAGCGAGACGAACTGCACGCTCGCCATCACGGGCGAGGAGGACGAGGTGGTCCGCGCGGCGGCCGAGCACGCCGTGTCCGTCCACGGTCACACCGACACCCCCGAGCTGCGGAACATGATCCGCAGCGGACTCAAGGACGAGATCCCTCAGCACGTCTGACACCAGCCGCCCCGGGTCGCTGCGCCGCCCGCCCCAAAACCGGTCGGCCGCGTACGCCTGGGCCCCGTACACTGGGCGGAGCGAGAAGCGTGGATGGGGCCGAGTAGCGGCGTACGCAGCCATGAGCGACCCGGGGACGGTGGAAGCCCGGGGGCGAGCGCGACGCGAAGATCACCCCGGAGCCGCCGGAAGAAAGCCCCCCTCGCGGGGCGAGTAGAACCGGCATCGCGACCCCAATGAGGGGGCTCACCGGAGCAGTCAGCGCCCCGGAGGGCCAAGGAGGGTGGTACCGCGGGAGCGCGCCGCACACGGCGTACGTCACAGACGAAGCTCTCGTCCCTCCGACGGAGACGGAAACAGTGTCCGCCGGAGGAAGATCGATGACGTACCGCCAGGTGCCCGCCCAGGTCGACCTGCCCGCCCTCGAGCACGCCGTGCTCGACTTCTGGCGCGAGCAGAAGATCTTTGCCAAGAGCTTGGAGCAGTCCGAGGGACGCCCCGAGTGGGTGTTCTACGAGGGCCCGCCCACGGCCAACGGCATGCCGGGCGCCCACCACATCGAGGCCCGCGTCTTCAAGGACGTCTTCCCGCGCTTTCGCACCATGCGCGGCTATCACGTGGCCCGCAAGGCCGGCTGGGACTGCCACGGCCTGCCCGTGGAGCTGGCGGTCGAGCAGGAGCTCGGCTTCAACGGCAAGAAGGACATCGAGGCGTTCGGCATCGCCGAGTTCAACGCCATGTGCCGCGAGTCCGTGACCCGGCACACCGACGCCTTCACCGACCTGACGACCCGCATGGGGTACTGGGTCGACCTCGACGACGCGTACCGCACCATGGACCCCGAGTACATCGAGTCCGTCTGGTGGTCGCTCAAGGAGATCTTCAACAAGGGCCTGCTGACCCAGGACCACCGCGTCGCCCCCTGGTGCCCCCGCTGCGGCACCGGGCTCTCGGACCACGAGCTGGCGCAGGGATACGAGACGGTCGTCGACCCCTCCGTATACGTCCGTTTCCCGCTCACCTCCGGTCCGCTGGCCGGCGAGGCCTCGCTCCTCGTCTGGACGACGACCCCCTGGACGCTCGTCTCGAACACGGCGGTCGCCGCGCACCCCGACGTCCGTTACGTCGTCGCGACGGACGGCAACGAGAAGGTCGTCGTCGCCGAGCCTCTCGTCGAGAAGTCGCTCGGCGAGGGCTGGGAGAAGACCGGCGAGTCCTTCACCGGCGCCGAAATGGAGCGCTGGAAGTACCAACGTCCGTTCGAGCTCGTGGAGTTCCCGGCCGAGGCCCACTACGTGGTCAACGCCGACTACGTCACGACCGAGGACGGCACCGGTCTCGTCCACCAGTCCCCCGCGTTCGGTGAGGACGACCTCAAGGTCTGCAAGGCGTACGGCCTGCCGGTGGTGAACCCTGTCCGTCCCGACGGCACCTTCGAGGAGGACGTCCCGCTCGTGGGCGGTGTCTTCTTCAAGAAGGCGGACGAAAAGCTCACCGAGGACCTCAAGGACCGCGGCCTGCTCTTCCTGCACGTCCCGTACGAGCACAGTTATCCGCACTGCTGGCGCTGCCACACTGCGCTGCTCTACTACGCGCAGCCGTCCTGGTACATCCGCACCACGGAGATCAAGGACCGCCTTCTCCAGGAGAACGAGAAGACCAACTGGTTCCCGGAGAACGTGAAGCACGGCCGCTTCGGCGACTGGCTGAACAACAACATCGACTGGGCGCTCTCCCGCAGCCGCTACTGGGGCACCCCGCTCCCGCTGTGGCGCTGTGAGGACGACCACCTCACCTGCGTCGGCTCGCTGGCCGAGCTCAGCGAGCTGACCGGCACCGACCTGGCGAACCTCGATCCGCACCGCCCGTTCATCGACGAGGTCACCTTCGCGTGCCCCCAGTGCGAGAAGACGGCCACGCGCGTGCCCGAGGTCATCGACGCCTGGTACGACTCGGGTTCGATGCCGTTCGCGCAGTGGGGCTACCCGTACAAGAACAAGGAGCTCTTCGAGAGCCGGTACCCGGCGCAGTTCATCTCGGAGGCCATCGACCAGACCCGCGGGTGGTTCTACACCCTCATGGCGGTCGGCACGCTCGTCTTCGACAAGTCGTCCTACGAGAACGTCGTGTGCCTCGGCCACATCCTCGCCGAGGACGGCCGCAAGATGTCCAAGCACCTGGGGAACACCCTCCAGCCGATCCCGCTGATGGACCAGCACGGCGCGGACGCGGTGCGCTGGTTCATGGCCGCCGGCGGCTCCCCGTGGTCCGCGCGCCGCGTCGGCCACGGCACGATCCAGGAAGTGGTCCGCAAGACCCTCCTGACGTACTGGAACACGGTCGCCTTCCAGGCCCTGTACGCCCGTACGTCGGACTGGTCGCCCAGCGAGGCCGACCCGGCCCCCGCCGACCGCACCCTGCTCGACCGCTGGCTGCTCTCCGAACTGCACGCGCTCACCGACCAGGTGACGCAGTCCCTGGAGGCGTACGACACCCAGCGCGCCGGCAAGCTGCTCTCCTCGTTCGTCGACGACCTGTCGAACTGGTACGTGCGCCGCTCGCGCCGCCGCTTCTGGCAGGGCGACAAGGGGGCCCTGCGCACCCTGCACGAGGTCATCGAGACGGTCACGCGTCTGATGGCGCCGCTGACCCCGTTCATCACGGAGCGGGTCTGGCAGGACCTGGTGGTTCCCGTCACGCCGGGCGCCCCCGAGTCGGTCCACCTGTCCACCTGGCCGGAGGCGGACCTCTCCGCCGTCGACCCGGACCTGTCACGCCAGATGGTCCTCGTCCGGCGCCTCGTCGAGCTGGGCCGCGCCACGCGCGCGGAGTCGGGCGTCAAGACGCGTCAGCCACTGTCCCGCGCGCTGGTCGCGGCCGCGGGCTTCGAGACGCTCAACCCGGAGCTGCACGCGCAGATCACCGAGGAGCTCAACGTCTCCTCGCTGGCGTCGCTCTCCGAGGTCGGCGGCTCCCTGGTCGACACGACCGCCAAGGCGAACTTCCGCGCCCTGGGCAAGCGGTTCGGCAAGGGCGTCCAGGCGGTCGCGAAGGCGGTCGCCGAGGCGGACGCCGCCGCGCTCTCGCTCGGCCTGCGCGAAGGCACGGCGTCGGTCGAGGTGGACGGCGAGACGATCACGCTGGCGCCCGACGAGGTCATCATCACGGAGACCCCGCGCGAGGGCTGGTCCGTCGCCTCGGACTCCGGCGCGACGGTCGCGCTCGACCTGGAGATCACGGAGGAGCTGCGTCAGGCGGGCCTGGCCCGTGACGCGATCCGCCTGATCCAGGAGGCCCGTAAGAACAGCGGCCTGGACGTCTCGGACCGGATCGCCCTGCGGTGGACCTCCACGGAGCCCGCGGTCGTCACGGCCCTGTCCGAGCACGCCAAGCTGATCGCGGACGAGGTCCTCGCCACGGACTTCGCCCAGGGCGAGGCCGACGACACCTACGGCGAGACGTTCACGGACGAGCCTCTCGCATTCGCGTTCCGCCTCCGCAAGGCGTAACCCACGACCGAAGGCCCGGTCCCGCCAGAAATCTTGGTGGGCCCGGGCCTTCGGCGTTTCGTACTCACGCACAGATGAACGTTTCTGCACCGCACCCAAGGCGGCATCCGCGCCTGGCTCACAGCGGTGTCCGCAGCTGGCCCACGGCGGTGTCCGCCTCTGGCCACCGGCAACTTCTGCACTTGACCACGGCAAAGGGCCGGGCCCCCGGAAATCCGGGGGCCCGGCCCTTGAACGCTGCCGACGCCTAAGGCGTGGTCACGCCCGTCAGTTGTCGTCCTCGTCGATGAGGAAACCGCGCATCGGCGACGGAGCCTGCTGCATCGGCGCGGGACCCTGCGGCCGCACCGGCGCCATCGGCTGGGTCATCGCGGGCGACATCTGCTGCTGGCCGCCGTAGGACGGACCGGCCGCCGGCTGGTTGCCGCCCATGTTCTGGTTGCCACCGTAGGACGGGGCACCCGCACGGGCCGACGCCATGGAAGGCGCGGGCGACGGCGGCAGCGACGCGGCCGCCGGCGTCCGGGGGGGAGCCAGCGAGTCGTCGGCCTGGGTCTCCAGCTGACGCAGCTGCGACTCGAGGTAGGACTTCAGACGCGTGCGGTACTCGCGCTCGAAGCCACGCAGGTCCTCGACCTTGCGCTCCAGCGTGGCGCGGGCGGACTCGAGGGAGCCCATCGCGACGCGGTGCTTCTCCTGCGCGTCCCGCTCCAGGGCGTCGGCCTTGGCACGGGCGTCACGCTCGAGACCCTCGGCGCGGCTGCGGGCCTCGCCGACGATCTTGTTGGCCTCGGAACGGGCCTCCGCGATCGCCTGGTCGGCGGTCTGCTGCGCAAGAGAGAGGACACGGGCGGCGCTGTCGCCACCGGGGCCCTGACCGGGCTGCGGCATCTGCGGACCGTGACCGCCCATGGGGCCACCCATGGGACCGCCCATCGGGCCGCCCATCTGCTGCTGCATCTGGCCCTGGCCCATCGGCCCCTGACCGAGCTGGTTCTGGCCGGGGTGACCCTGGCCCATCGGACCCTGGCCCATCGGACCCTGGCCCATCGGGCCGGGACCCTGCTGACCGGGACCCTGCGGACCATGTCCACCGGGGCCTGCGGGCAGCTGCGGCGCACCGCTGGGCAGCTGGGGCGGGCCGCCCATGGGGCCACCCATCTGCTGCTGCGGCTGCACCGGCTGCGGACCCGATATTGCGGCGGGCACCGGCGCACCGGGACCGCGCTGGTCCTGCGGTTCCGGAGGCTTGCGCATACCGCCCTGCTGCTGGTTCTGCGCAGCGGCGCGGGTGGCTGCGGCGAGCTTCGCGCGCAGGTCCTCGTTCTCTCGGAGAAGGCGAGTCAGTTCGCCTTCGACCTCGTCGAGGAAGGCATCGACCTCGTCCTCGTCATAGCCTTCTCGGAGGCGGACGGTCGTGAACTGCTTGTTCCGCACGTCCTCGGGGGTCAACGGCATCTCTTCACCTCAACGTAGTCGTCGGCATTCGGCAAGACCGTATCGTTCACAGCCGGCTCACGACGGAGATCAGGATGTAGACGATGATCATCAGTACGAAGAAGGACAGGTCGAGCGCCACGCCCCCGAGACGCAGCGGCGGAATGAACCGCCGCAGAAGCTTGAGCGGTGGATCAGTGACAGTGTAGGTGGCCTCAAGTACGACCACCATCGCCTTGCCGGGTTGCCACGAGCGGGCGAACTGGAAGACGTAGTCCATGACCAGCCGGAAGATCAGCACGATGAGGAAACACATCAGCGCGATGTAGACAACATCCAAAACCACGCTCATGTCCGCGGTTCCCTCTCCCCTGTGTCTCGTGCCTCGTGGCTAGTTACTGCACCGGCACTTCACCGGTGCTGCGTCTCAGCTCTGGTTGAAGAACCCGCCCTCTGCGATGCGGGCCTTGTCCTCTGCCGTGACATCGACGTTAGCAGGCGACAACAGGAACACCTTCTGCGTCACCCGCTCAATGCTGCCGTGCAGACCGAAGACGAGGCCGGCGGCAAAGTCGACAAGTCGCTTCGCGTCGGTGTCGTCCATCTCCGTCAGATTCATGATCACCGGAGTGCCCTCACGGAAGTGTTCCCCGATGGTACGGGCCTCGTTGTACGTCCGGGGGTGCAGCGTCGTGATGCGGTAGGGCTCCCGCTCGGACACAACCTTGGGCATGATCACCGGTGCGTTCTTCTCCAGGCTCTGGCGTTCAGGTGTGATGGATGCCACGGGGGCGATTCGCGCCGGACGTCCGGATTCCGCGGGCAGCGGAACCGGTTCGCGCTGGGCGGGAGGCTGCACCACTCGTACCGATTCGTCCCGTTGGGACTGGTGTGGCTGATGAGTGTTGTGCGACTGATGCGACGGTTCGTGGCGCCTGCGGTCCCGCTCGGGTTCGGGGTCCAGCTCAGGCTCGAAGTCGTCGTCGGGGTCGAACCCCCGGCCGTCGTACCCATCGTCCTCCACGAGGCCGAGGTAGACCGCCATCTTGCGCATCGCGCCGGCCATTGCTCTGAGTCCTCCGCTCTGTGGTGGATCGGCTGACGTCAACCAAAGTGCCTGCGATCCACGCGATCTCCCCGCCCATCAGCGAGAATGACCATATTTTCTGCTGTGGTCCGACTTCTTGGCGACGTTACCCGAGCCTGGGTCGGACTCCGAGTACCGCCGTACCGACGCGCACATGTGTCGCTCCGGCCGCCACGGCCTGTTCGAGGTCCGCACTCATCCCTGCTGACACCATGTTCGCAGCCGGATGAGCCCGGCGCAGGTCAGTCGACAAATCCATCAGCCGCTCGAACGCGGCCTGTTGGCGGTCCGCGTACGGGCCGGTGAGCGGTGCGACCGTCATCAGACCGTCGAGGCGCAGACCGGGAGAGTCCGCCACAATTGCGGCCAACTCCTCGATTCCGCCCGGCCCCACGCCGCCGCGCTCGCCCCGCCCGTTCTCCCCCGCGTCCAGTGCGACCTGGATCAGGCAGCCGAGTTCACGCTCCGCGCGCACGGCCGCCGTCGACAGTGACGTGACGAGCTTCGACCGGTCGACGGACTGCACGACGTCGGCATAACCGACCACGGAGCGAACCTTGTTGGTCTGCAACTGCCCGACAAAGTGCCACCGGAGCGGCAGATCCGCACATTCCGCAGCCTTGGGCGCCGCGTCCTGGTCGCGGTTCTCGGCGACATCGCGCACACCGAGTTCCGACAAGATCCGCACATCGCTCGCGGGGTACGTCTTGGTGACCACGATCAGGGTCACTTCCTCGCGCTTACGGCCTGCGGCGGCGCACGCCGAAGCGATGCGTTCCTCCACCTGTGCCAGATTTGCTGCGAGTTGAGCCTTACGGTCCGTCATGTCCCATCAGTCCAGCCAGACATAGCCAGCGAGCCGACCAGTGGTGCGGTCGCGGCGGTACGAGAAGTGGTCGTGCGACTCCAGGGTGCACACCGGCGACTGCTGCCGGTCACGCACCCCGAGCCGCTCCAGCTGGGCATGTACTCCGGCGGTCACATCGACGGCAGGGGTGCCCCAGCTGGTTTCGGCGTACGCCGCGGGTTCCGCGGCGGCCACCTCGGCGCGCATCCCGTCCGGGACTTCGTAGCACTTCCCGCAGACGGCGGGGCCGGTGCGGGCCACGATGCGGGCGGGTTCGGCGCCGAGCTCCACCATCGCCCCGACCGCCGCGGGAACGACTCCGGCGACCATGCCGGGGCGTCCGGCGTGGGCGGCGGCGGCGATTCCCGCGACCGGGTCGGCGAGCAGAACCGGGGTGCAGTCCGCGGTGAGCACCGCGAGAGCGAGTCCGCGCCGTGCGGTGACGATCGCGTCGACGGACGGGATGTCGGCCGCCGAACCCCAGGGTCCGTCGACCACCGCGACATCCGGGCCGTGCACCTGGTTCATCCAGACCACGTGCGTCGGGTCGAGGCCGAGCGACTGCGCCGCACTGCTGCGGTTGGTGTGGACGGCGGCCGGGTCGTCGCCGACCGCGCCGCCGAGGTTGAGCTCCTCGTACGGAGCGGCGCTCACCCCGCCCCACCGGTCGGTGAAGGCGAAGTGGGCGCCGCTCGCGTGGTCGCGCTGTCCTATCACTTCAGGAGGTCACTTCTGCAGGTCACGTGTGCCGGTCACTTCAGGAAGTCCGGCACGTCCAGCTCTTCGGCCTGGCTGTCCTGGTAGGGACGGGCCGGCGGAACCTGCGGCGTGACCGGGGCGGACTGCATCTCGCTCGCAGGGGTGGCCTCGACGGGCTCCGGAATCTTCGGTTCGTCGCGCGGGGTGACGCTGCCGAGGCTGCCGAAGGACGGACGGGCCTCGGTGGCTCGCGGCGCCGGCTCCTCGCGCTTGGCGGACGCACCGCCGATCACGTTGTCCCGCTTGGACGGCGGCTGTCCGCCGTCGAAGCCTGCCGCGATGACGGTGACCCGCACCTCGTCACCCAGGGCGTCGTCGATGACGGCACCGAAGATGATGTTGGCCTCGGGGTGCGCGGCCTCACTGACCAGCTGCGCCGCCTCGTTGATCTCGAAGAGACCGAGGTCGGAGCCGCCGGAGATGGAGAGCAGCACGCCGCGTGCGCCGTCGATGGAGGCCTCGAGGAGCGGCGAGGAGATCGCCATCTCCGCGGCGGCCACCGCGCGGTCGTCGCCGCGGGCCGAGCCGATACCCATGAGCGCCGAACCGGCCTCGGACATGACCGACTTGACGTCGGCGAAGTCGAGGTTGATCAGGCCGGGCGTGGTGATCAGGTCGGTGATGCCCTGGACACCGGACAGGAGGACCTGGTCGGCCGACTTGAAGGCGTCGAGGACGGAGACCTGCCGGTCCGAGATGGACAGGAGACGGTCGTTGGGGATGACGATGAGGGTGTCGACCTCTTCGCGGAGCTCGGCGATGCCGTCCTCCGCCTGGTTCGCGCGGCGCCGGCCCTCGAAGGTGAACGGCCGGGTGACCACACCGATCGTCAGGGCGCCCAGCGAGCGTGCGATGTTGGCGACGACAGGTGCGCCGCCGGTGCCGGTGCCACCGCCTTCGCCGGCGGTGACGAAGACCATGTCGGCCCCCTTGAGGACCTCCTCGATCTCCTCGCGGTGATCCTCGGCCGCCTTGCGTCCGACGGCCGGATTGGCTCCGGCGCCGAGTCCGCGGGTGAGTTCACGGCCGACGTCGAGCTTGACGTCCGCGTCGCTCATCAACAGGGCTTGCGCGTCGGTGTTGATGGCGATGAACTCGACGCCCTTGAGACCGACCTCGATCATCCGGTTGATGGCATTGACACCACCGCCGCCGACACCGATGACTTTGATGACTGCGAGGTAGTTCTGCGGTGCTGCCACGTCGAAGGCCTCTCGCCTCGAGTTACGTGTCGCCGCCTCGCATTGGTACGTTGCGACGACTGATGCCGAATTGGGGCGGCCCGGACTACTTGTCTGCCGACCCGAACCCTAACGCTGAAGTTTAGGGTTACCAGTGTGTCTGTTCCCTGGACTCTTCCGAACAGGACACTAAGTCGACAAGTGGCGCACGTTCAACGAACACGCCGAACCTCCCGTTTTTCTTTTCACCCTATGTGATCAGCCGTAGCAGTGCCCAACCAGGGTGCTGGCCTGCGCTGATGTGCGTCAACTCCCCGATGACGCAGGGGCGGTGGGGACACTTACGTCGAAGTGCCGCGCCTTCGGGGCGGCTTTCATGAGGGCGGTGAGGGTGGTCGCCTTGGTGTCGCCCTTCTCACCACTTCCCCATGCGACGGAGCGGCCACCGCTCAGCTCCAGGGACACGTCGTCGTACGAACGGACCCTGACCGCGCGGGTGTCACGGGCCACGGCCGGGGGCAGATCTCCCGCGACGCGGACCGCCTCGCGCACCAGACGATCGGGGCCGAAGCGCCGCAGGCTTGCGGCGGCGCCTGTCTGATCCGGTGTCAATTCCAGTCGGGGAACGCCGCGAGGGGCCTTCTGTACGGCCGCGAAACGGACACCCTTGGCATCAATTTCGACGAACTTGCCCGCGTTGGAGTCACCTTCGGGATTTTCGCCGTTTTTACCGTTTGCTCCGTTTTCGGCAATCAGGACCGGCTTGCGTTCGGTCACTTTCAATCCGATTCCGTGCGGCCAGGAACGTACGACCTCGACCGAGTCGATCCGGGGCAATTTCCGGCGAAGACGGTCCTCAATGTCGCCCGTGTCGACGGAAATGAGCGGGGCGCCGACCGGAACGGCGGCGGCCGCGCGCACTTGAGCGGGCGTCAGGACCCCGGTCCCCGAGGTCGTGACGCGCTCCACCCTCAGCCACTGAGAGCCGTACAGGAGCCAGATGGTGGCGGTGCCGAGCAGGAGCGCGACCCCGGTCACGATCAGGACGCGCGGGCGCGGCAGGCGCAGGCGGCGGCCACGAGGAGGCCGGGGCGGGCCGGACTTCGGCTTGTGCCGCTCACCGCGGTCTGCGGTCGTCGGTCCGGCCACGCGCACTCCCTGTCCTGGCTCGGTTCACCTCCGGGGCGCCTCGGCCGGCGTCGGGGGCCCGAGCGTGCTCAGCCCTTCGGACCTCCGCGCGCTCGACCTCTCGACACCGGCGCGCCCCTTCGCCTCACTCGCCGGTGTGTTATTGGCGGTGGCGTGAGGCGATCGCCTCACGCACCATGGCGACGAGCAGCTCGTCGGCGTCCCGGCGGCCGAACTCGGAGGCGGCGCGGGACATCTCGTACAGCCGGTGCGGGTCGCCGAGCACGGGCAGGACATTGCCCATGATCCACTCGGGCGTCAGCTCCGCGTCGTCGACCAGCAGGCCGCCGCCGGCCTTGACCACCGGCTGGGCGTTGAGCCGCTGTTCGCCGTTGCCGATAGGCAGCGGGACGTAGGCGGCGGGGAGCCCGACGGCGGAGAGTTCGGCGACGGTCATCGCGCCCGCGCGGCAGAGCATCATGTCGGCCGCTGCGTACGCGAGGTCCATCCGGTCCACGTACGGTACCGGGATGTACGGGGGCATCCCCGGCATCTGCTGGACGTGCGGCAGTTCGTTCTTGGGGCCGACGACGTGCAGGATCTGGATGCCGGACTGCTGGAGCAGCGGAGCGACCCGCTGGACGACCTCGTTGAGGCGGCGCGCGCCCTGGGAACCGCCGGAGACGAGCATCGTCGGAAGGTTCGGGTCGAGGCCGAAGGCGGCGCGCGCCTCGGGCCGTACGCGCGCCCGGTCGAGCGTGGCGATGGTGCGGCGCAGCGGGATGCCCACATAACGGGCGCCGCGCAACTTGCTGTCGGGCGTGGAGACCGCCACGCCCGCGGCGTAGCGCGAACCGATCTTGTTGGCGAGTCCGGGGCGGGCGTTGGCCTCGTGGACGACGATCGGCACACCGAGGCGCTTGGCCGCGAGGTAACCGGGCAGGGCGACATAGCCGCCGAAGCCGACGACGCAGTCCGCCTTGGTCCGCTCCAGGATCTGCTCGGCCGCCTTGATGGTGCCCCGCAGCCGGCCCGGGACGGTGATCAGTTCAGGGGTTGGCTTGCGCGGCAGCGGTACGGCGGGGATCAGCGCGAGTTCGTATCCACGCTCGGGTACGAGCCGCGTCTCGAGCCCCTTCTCCGTACCGAGGGCCGTGATGCCCACGGTCGGGTCCTGCCTGCGCAGGGCGTCCGCGAGGGCGAGCGCGGGCTCGATGTGGCCGGCGGTCCCCCCGCCGGCGAGTACGACATGCACCGAAATTCACCGCTCTCCGGACGTACGCGCCGTGGCGCGCCGTCGCATCGTGTTCCATCTCATCCGAGGCTGCCGCATGGCCAGGGCCGCCCGCGCCGCGGGTTCGTCCCGCGCGAACGCGATCAGAAGTCCTACGGCGAACATGGTCGGCAGCAACGCTGACCCCCCGTACGAGAACAGCGGGAGCGGGACACCGGCGATCGGCAGGAGACCGAGCACCGCACCGAGGTTGACCACGGCCTGAGCCGTGATCCAGGTGGTCACGCCACCCGCGGCGTACCTCACGAAGGGGTCCTCCGTGCGTCCGGCCACGCGGATACCCGCATAGCCTAGAGCCGCGTACAGGGCGAGCACCGACAGCGTCCCCGCAAGGCCCAGTTCCTCACCGGTGATGGCGAAGATGAAGTCGGTGTGCGCTTCGGGGAGTTGGCCCCATTTCTCCACACTCGCCCCGAGTCCGGATCCGAAGAATCCGCCCGAGGCGAGGGCGTAGATGCCGTGCAGTCCCTGCCAGCAGATGTCGTCGGGGCCGGCGTCGGTGGAGCCGAGGCAGGACAGGCGTGCCATGCGGTTGGGGCTGGTCTTGATGAGGAAGGCGCCGATGGCGGCCGCGACGGAGAGCACGCCGACGAACAGGCGGGTGGGCGCCCCGGCCAGCCAGAGCAGTCCGAAGAGGATGGCGGTGAGCAGGATCGCCGTGCCCATGTCGCCGCCGAGCATGATCAGTCCGAGCAGCAGGAAGGCCACCGGGACGAGCGGCACCAGCATGTGTTTCCACTGGGTCAGCAGCCGCTTGTCGTGCTTGCGTGCCATGAGGTCGGCGCCCCACAACACGAGGGCCAGCTTCCCGAACTCGCTGGGCTGGAGCATGAAGGGGCCGCCCAGCGAGATCCAGTTCTGGTTGCCCCCGATGGAGACTCCTATCCCCGGCACCTGCACGAGGACCATCAGGAAGACGCTGACGGCGAGCAGCGGGTAGGCCAGCGCGCGGTGCAGCTTCACCGGCATCCGCATGGCCGCGAGCAGGAGGGCCCCGCCGATCGCCGCCGCGAGGAACTGCTTGCGGAAGTAGTACGAGCTGGGCAGCCCGTTCTGCAGCGCCGTGATCATCGAGGCCGAGTAGACCATCACCAGGCCGAGCACGGTGATCAGGAGGCTGGAGCCGAGGATGAGGTAGTACGCGGTGAGAGGGCGGTCCCAGGCGCGGCGGGCCTGGGTGTAGAGGCGTCGTACGGGGCTGACGCGGGCCGGCCTGGCCGGTTTCTTCGGGGGCCGCGCCGCCGGGGGCCGCCGGGCCGCCCGCGCGCTGCTGCCGGGCATCAGCGCACCCCACCGCTGTACGACGATGACGCTGCCACGATCCCCTCCCGAGGGTGCCCGGCGCCACCGGGCACCCGAAGGCCCCCGTCAGACGCTCGTGGAGCCGAGTTCGCGGACCGCTTCCGCGAACGCGTCGCCACGCTTGTTGTAGTTGGTGAACATGTCCATCGACGCACAGGCCGGGGCCATCAGCACGGTGTCCCCCGGCCGGGCGAGCCGCGCGGCCTCCTGGACCGCCTGCGACATCGCCCCAGTGTCGGTCCGGTCGAGGTCGACCACCGGGACTTCAGGGGCGTGTCGCGCGAGGGCTTCCCGGATCAGCGCGCGGTCCTGACCGAACAGGACGGCCCCGCGAAGTCGCTTCGCCGACTTGGTGACGAGCTCGTCGAAGGTCGCGCCCTTGGCGAGCCCTCCGGCGATCCACACGATCGACTCGTAGGCGGCCAAGGAGGCTTCCGCGGCATGGGTGTTGGTCGCCTTGGAGTCGTCGATGTACGCGACTCCGTCGACGTCGGCGACGTGCGCGATGCGGTGCGCGTCGGGCGTGAACGCTCGCAGTCCGTCGCGTACGGCGGCGGGCTCGACGCCGAAGGCGCGCGCGAGGGCGGCGGCCGCGAGGGCGTTGGCGATGTTGTGCGGGGCCGGCGGGTTGACGTCCGCGACCTCGGCGAGCTCCTGGGCGTTCTTGTGCCGGTTGTCGACGAAGGCCCGGTCGACCAGGATGCCGTCCACGACGCCCAGTTGAGAGGGGCCGGGCGTGCCGAGGGTGAAGCCGATCGCGCGGCAGCCCTCCTCGACGTCGGCCTCGCGGACCAGGTCTTCGGTGGACGGCTTGTCGGTGGCATCGACGTTGTAGACGCAGGCGACCTGATTGCCCTCGTAGATAAGGCCCTTGTCGGCGGCGTACGCCTCCATGGAGCCGTGCCAGTCGAGGTGGTCGGGCGCGAGGTTGAGGACCGCCGCGGAGTGGGCGCGCAGCGAGGGCGCCCAGTGCAGCTGGTACGAGGAGAGCTCGACGGCGAACACGTCGTAAGCGTCGTCGCCTTCGAGTACGACGTCGATGATCGGCGTACCGATGTTGCCGACGGCCGCCGTGCGCAGGCCCGCCGCCTCCAGGATCGACGCGAGCATCTGCGTGGTGGTGGTCTTGCCGTTGGTGCCCGTGACGGCGAGCCAGGGGGCGGCGCCGGGGCCGCGCAGGCGCCAGGCGATCTCCACGTCCCCGACGACGTCCACGCCCGCCTTTGCCGCAGCCGCGAAGAGCGGGGACGAGGGCTTCCAGCCCGGTGACGTGACGACGAGTTCGGTGCCGCCGGGGAGCGTCTCGGCGTCCCCGAGGCGGGCCGCCACGCCGAGCTGCGCGAGCTCGGCCGCCCTGGCGCGGTGCGTCTCGCTGTCGCCGCCGTCCACGACCGTGACCGACGCGCCGAGGCCGGCCAGGGCGCGGGCGGCACTGATGCCGCTCACGCCGAGACCGGCGACGGTGACTCGCTTGTTCTGCCAGTCGGACGCAGTGGTCACTTGTCGGCTGCCCATCCCGCGTAGAAGAGGCCGAGTCCGACGATCACGCACATGCCCTGGATGATCCAGAAGCGGACCACCACAAGGACTTCGGACCAGCCCTTGAGTTCGAAGTGGTGTTGCAGTGGCGCCATGCGGAAGACGCGCTTGCCGGTGAGCCGGAAGGAGCCGACCTGGATGACCACGGACATCGTGATCAGGACGAACAGGCCGCCGAGCAGGGCGAGCAGGAACTCCGTGCGGGAGCAGATGGCCAGACCCGCGAGGGCGCCGCCGAGCGCGAGGGAGCCGGTGTCACCCATGAAGATCTTCGCGGGCGAGGTGTTCCACCACAGGAAGCCGAAGCAGGCGCCCATCAGGGCCGATGCGACGACCGCCAGGTCGAGTGGGTCTCTGACCTCGAAACAGGCGGCGGGGTTGGTGAGGGTCTGCGCGTTGGCGCAGGACTCCTGGAACTGCCAGACACCGATGAAGGTGTACGCGCCGAAGACCATCACGGAGGCGCCGGTGGCGAGGCCGTCGAGGCCGTCCGTGAGGTTCACGCCGTTCGACATCGCGAGGATCATGAACAGCGCCCAGACCACGAACAGGACCGGGCCGATCGTCCAGCCGAAGTCCTGCACGAAGGAGAGCTTCGTGGAGGCCGGGGTGTTGCCGCGGTTGTCGGCGAACTGGAGCGAGAGCACCGCGAAGGCGATGCCGACGGTCAGCTGTCCGGCCATCTTCGCCTTGGCCCGTAGGCCGAGCGAGCGGCGCTTGACGATCTTGATGTAGTCGTCGAGGAAGCCGACCAGGCCCATGCCGCCCATCAGGCCGAGCACCAGCAGGCCCGACAGGGTCGGCGCGGCGCCGGTGATGACCTTGCTCATGAAGTACGCGATGAACGTCGCCAGGATGAAGGCGATACCACCCATCGTCGGAGTACCGCGCTTGGCATGGTGCTCGCGCGGGCCGTCGTCACGGATGTACTGGCCATAGCCCTTGCGCGCAAGGAGCTTGATCAGCAGGGGCGTCCCGATCAGGGTCAGGAAGAGCCCGATCACACCCGCGAAGAGGATCTGCTTCATCATCGGGCAGCAACCTCGCCCACGTTGTCGCCGTCGACGGCGAGCAGCGCCTGCGCGACGCTCTCCAGGCCCACCGACCTGGAGGCCTTCACGAGCACGACGTCACCCGGGCGCAGCTCGCTGCGCAACAGGTCGACAGCCGCCTGTGCGTCGGACACGTGCACCGACTCCTCACCCCACGAACCCTCGTTATAGGCGCCCAGTTGCAGCCAGGACGCTTCCCTGCCCCCGACTGCCACGAGCTTGCTGACGTTGAGCCGGACGGCAAGCCGTCCGACCGCGTCGTGCTCGGCCAGCGCCTCGTCCCCGAGCTCGGCCATATGACCGAGCACCGCCCATGTACGGCGCCCTCTGCCCATCGCTGCGAGCGCTCGCAGAGCGGCTCGCATGGACTCGGGGTTCGCGTTGTAGGCGTCGTTGACGACTGTCACGCCGTCCGGGCGCTCGGTGACCTCCATACGCCAGCGGGACAGTGTGCCCGCCTCGGAGAGCGCGAGGGCGATCTCCTCCACGGACATGCCAAGGTCATGGGCGACGGCGGCCGCGGCGAGCGCGTTCGACACGTGGTGCTCACCGTACAGGCGCAAGGTCACGTCGCTGCACCCGGAGGGTGTGCGAAGGCTGAAGGAAGGCTGTCCGTTCTCCGTGAGACGGACATTCTCGGCGCGCACGTCGGCGTCGGCGGCCTCTCCGAAGAGCAGCACCCTCGCCTTCGTCCGGGAGGCCATCGCGCGGACCAGGGGGTCGTCGGCGTTGAGGACCGCGGTGCCGTCGGCCGGCAGGCTCTCGACCAGCTCGCCCTTGGCCTCGGCGATCTGCTCGCGGCCGCCGAACTCGCCGATGTGCGCGGTGCCGACGTTGAGGACGACGCCGATCCTCGGCGGGGTCAGGCCGGTGAGGTACCGGATGTGGCCCTTGCCGCGCGCGCCCATCTCCAGGACGAGGTAGCGGGTGTCGTCGGTGGCGCTCAGCGCGGTCAGCGGCAGGCCGATCTCGTTGTTGAACGAGCCCGGCGTGAAGACCGTGGGCGCCTTGCGGCGCAGGACCTGGGCGATCAGGTCCTTGGTGCTGGTCTTGCCGGCGGAGCCGGTGAGCGCGACGAGGGTGGCGCCGAGCCGTTCGACGACGGTGCGCGCCAGCGCGCCGAGGGCGGCCTGCACGTCGTCGACAACGATGGCGGGCACCCCGACCGGGCGCGAGGCGAGTACGGCGGCGGCTCCGGCGTCCACCACGGCGGCCGCGTAGTCGTGGCCGTCGACGCGTTCGCCGACGAAGGCGGCGAACAGGCTGCCGTCCGTGACCTTCCGGGAGTCGATGACGACCGGTCCGGTCACCTGGACCGACGGATCCGGTATGTCGTACGTCTGCCCGCCGACGACTGTGGCGATCTCGGCGAGGGAGAGGGCGATCACAACTTCATCCCTGGGTTTGCTGGATAGCTTCGCGAAGCACCAGGCGGTCGTCGAAGGGACGCACCACCCCGGCGATGTCCTGGCCCTGCTCGTGGCCCTTGCCCGCGACGAGGACGGTGTCGCCCGGCTGTGCGCGGGCGACCACGGCGGCGATGGCCGCCGCCCTGTCCTCGAAGACCTGCACCTCGGCGCGCTCGTGGGCCGGCACCTCGGCGGCGCCGGCGAGCATCGTGGCGAGGATCGCGAGGGGGTCCTCGGAGCGGGGGTTGTCCGATGTCAGTACGGCGGTGTCGGCGAGCCGGGCGGCGGCGGCGCCCATCGGCATCCGCTTGGTGGTGTCACGGTCGCCGCCGCAGCCGAGCACGATGTGCAGCTTGTTCTCGGTGACCTTGCGCAGCGCGCGCAGCACGGACTCGACGGCGTCGGTCTTGTGCGCGTAGTCGACGACGGCGAGGTAGGACTGGCCTGCGTCGACGCGCTCCAGGCGGCCGGGGACGCCCGGCACGGCGGCGACACCGTCCGCGGCCTGCTGCGGGTCGATGCCCGCGACGGCGAGCGCGACGATCGCGGCGAGCGCGTTGGCCACGTTGAACGGCCCGGCCAGCGGGGACTTGGCGATGATCCGCTCGCCCTTGGGGCCGACGGCCACGAAGGCGGAGTCGAACGGGCCGACCTCGACGTCCTCGGCGCGCCAGTCGGCGTCCGGGTGGCCCTCGGCGGAGAAGGTCACGACGGGCACTTCGGACTCGTCGATGAGCCGGCGGCCGTACTCGTCGTCGAAGTTCACGACACCCTGTTTGCTGCGTGCGCGCGTGAACAGCTGCGCCTTGGCCCGGAAGTAGTCCTCCATGTCGGAGTGGAACTCCATGTGCTCCGGGCTGAGGTTGTTGAAGACCGCCACGTCGAAGACGCAGCCGTCGACCCGGCCGAGCACCAGGGCGTGGCTGGAGACCTCCATCGCGACCGCGTCCACACCGCGCTCGCGCATCACCGCGAACAGCGCCTGGAGGTCGGTGGCTTCGGGAGTGGTGCGCTCCGACTTGATGCGCTCGTCGCCGATGCGCATCTCGACGGTGCCGATGAGTCCGGTGCTGTGCATCGTGCGCAGCCCGCCCTCGATGAGGTAGGCCGTCGTGGTCTTGCCGGACGTGCCCGTGATGCCGATCTGGAGCAGGTCGCGGCCGGGGTGGCCGTAGATCGTGGCCGCCAGCTCTCCCATCCGGCCGCGCGGGTTCTCCACGACGAGGGCCGGCAGACCGGCCGCCGCGACGCGTTCGGCGCCCGACGGGTCGGTGAGGGCGGCGACGGCGCCGAGGCTCGCGGCCTGGGCGGCGAAGTCGGCGCCGTGGAAGCGGGCGCCGGGCAGGGCCGCGTAGATGTCGCCGGGGCGCACGGCGCGCGAGTCGTGCGTGATGCCGGTGCTCCGCGTCGACGCCGAGGGCTCATCGGGCGCGGGGACACCCAGCTGATCTGCGAGATCGGCAAGTCGTGTCGCGGTGACCTGCACCGGTCGCGGCGGTCCCGGATATGTCACGGGAACGCCCTTCTGGGTGTTTTGGGACTGATCAGCGTGTGGCACGGCGGTGAGCGTACCGGGCTCACCCCCCATGGAGCGAAGCGAGGGGCGTGGCGCGGGCTGGTTCCCGGGGTCCGGGGTGATCGTTGTCACGGGCTGTACCTGGTCACTCTCGGGGCTCGGATCAGGGCTGGTAGCTGACGGGCAGCCGGGCGGGCTCGGCGCCGGTGGGCGGCACCTGGAGCGTCTTGAGGGCGAACTCCATGACCTGCTTGTAGATGGGGCCACAGATCTGGCCGCCGAAGTAGCTGCCCTTGGTGGCGTTCTGGATCGCGCAGTAGACGGTGACGCGCGGCTTGTCGGCGGGCGCGAAACCGGCGAACGACGACGTGTACCCCTTATACCTGCCGGTGGCCGGATCTACTCGGTTGGCGGTGCCGGTCTTGCCGGCGACGCGGTAGCCGGGGATGCGCGCCTTGGCGCCGGTGCCCTCCTCGTCGTCCACGACGGACTCGAGCATCTGCGCGACCGTCTTGGCCGTCTTCGCGCTGACGACCCGGTTCTCCTTGGGCCTTGGGGCCGGCGTGAACCTGCCGTCGGGTCCCTTGGTGCCGCGTACGAGGGTGGGCTCCACGCGTACGCCGCCGTTGGCGATGGTCGAGTAGACGGAGGCCGCCTGCATCGCGTTGATGGAGAAACCCTGGCCGAAAGGGATCGTGTACTGCTGCGAGGTCGACCACTTGTCGGCGGGGGCCAGGATGCCCGGGGTCTCGCCCGGGAAGTCGAGCCCGGTGGGGCTGCCGATGCCGAACTTGCGCAGGTACGACGAGAGCACCTGGTTGGCCTGGGGCTGGGTCTTGCCGAGCTGGCCCGCCGCCAGGATGGTGCCGATGTTGCTGGACTTGGCGAGCACGCCGTTCAGCGTGAGGTGCCAGGTGGGGTGGTCGATGTCGTCCTGGAAGAGCCGGTCGCCGCGGTGCAGCCGGTTGGGCACCGTGACATGTGTGTCGGGGGTGGCCGCGTTCTCCTCGATGACGGCGGCCATCGACATGACCTTCGCGGTGGAGCCGGGCTCGTACGCGTCCTGGAGCGCGGCGTTGCCCATGGCGGTGGAGTTGGCCTGCGAGAGGTCGTTGGGGTCGAAGCCGGGTGCGTTGGCCATCGCCAGGACCTCACCGGTCCGGGTGTCCTGCACCATCACGTAGCCGCGGTCCGCGCCGGACTTCTTCACCTGGTCGGTGATGGCCTTCTGCGCGGCCCACTGGATGTCGCGGTCGATGGTGAGCTCGATCTCCGAACCGGGCACGGCGGGCTGCTCGTTGCTGCCGGCCGTGGGGACCTGCCGGCCGCCGGACTGGGCGTACTTGATCTTGCCGGGCTTGCCCGCCAGATCCTTGTTCAGCTGCTGCTCGATACCGCCGCCGCCCTTGCCGTCGGCGTTGACCCAGCCCAGTATCCCGGCGGCCAGATCGCCGTTCGGGTACACGCGCTTGCTGCTGGGGTCGGCGAAGACTCCGGCGATGACGCTCGCCGACTTCTCCCGGTCCGCCTTCTCGGAGAGCGTGCTCTTGAGGTCCTTGATCTGCTTCCAGACCTGGGGGGTCTGGCGGCGGGCCAGGAGGACGTAGCGCGTCCTTGGGGTCCGCAGCTTCTTCGCGACCACGTCGGCGTCCGTGCCGAGGATCGGGGCGAGGAGCGCCGCGGCCTGCTCGGGCGCGTCCCGCGGCACCACCGGGGCCGTGGAGTTCTTGGCGGCCGCCGTGTCCGCCGGCCGGAACATCGTGGGGTCGGCCGTGATGTCGTACGCGTCCACGCTGGTGGCGAGCGCGACCCCGCTGCGGTCCGTGATCCCGCCGCGCTCGGCCGCGAGGACGTGTTCGACGTACCGGTGCTGTTCGGCCTTGGCCGCGTACGCGCTGGCGTCGACGGCCTGCACCTGGAGCAGGCGTACGACGAAGGCGATCAGGACGAGGGTGAGGCCGAGGCTGACCATGCGCAGCCGGGGGCGCGGGCTGCCGAGGCGCAGGGCGGCGGACGCCTTGACGGGGGCGGGACGCGGGCGCCTGGCGCCGGGGTTCGGGCGCCGGGAGGCGGCGGGGCGGCCGTTCCTCGCGGGGGCTGGGACCCGGCGTCGCGGGGGCTCCCTGTCGGTCATTCCGTCACCTGCCGGAGGTCGAGGGCGCGGGTTTCACCTGCGAGGACGTGGGATTCGGCGTGGCCTTGGGGGTCGCGGACGGGGTCGGCGAGGGGCTCGGATTCGTGCCCGCGGCCTCGGGCGGAGGCGGCGCGGGCCGCCACAGCGTGGAGGGGGCGGCCGCCGCGCCGGGGACGCCGCGCACGGTGCCGTCGGGATTGAGGAAGGCCGGGTCGCCGCCGGGGACCATGCCGAGCTCACGGGCGCGGCGCTGCAGGGCGTCGGGGGCCGCGTAGGCGTCGACATCACGCTGGAGCGCCTGCTCGTCGTCGGTGAGGTCCGTCGTCTGCTTCTTGAGGTCGTTCAGCCTGAACGACCCTTCGTTGAGCGCCGAGTTCAGCATCAGGAGCGTGATCAGCCCGCCGCCGAGCAACAGCACGACGAGGAGCACGAACGGTGTGCGGGCCGCCCGGCCGGCGCCCGCGGATCCCGAGGGCAGCAGCCGCGCGAGTCGCGCGGCCCTCCCCCGCAGTTCGCGCCTGGGACTCATCGACCCCTCCTCGCGCGCCCGGAACTCACCCGGCGACCTCCTCGCGGATGCGCTGCGCACCCCGCAGCCGCGCCGGGGCCGCCCGGCGGTTCTCGGCGACCTCTTCCTCCGTGGGGAGTTCGGCGCCGCGCGTGAGCAGCTTGAGCCGTGGCTGGTAGCGCTCGGGGACGACCGGGAGTCCGGGCGGCGCGGTCGTCGCGGCGCCGGCCGCGAACACCTGCTTCACGAGCCGGTCCTCGAGCGAGTGGTACGACAGGACGGCGATACGTCCCCCGACGGCGAGCGCCTGGACGGCGGCCGGAACGGCCCGCTCCAGGACGCTGAGCTCGCCGTTCACCTCGATGCGCAGGGCCTGGAAGGTGCGCTTGGCGGGGTTGCCGCCGGTGCGCTTGGCGGCCTGCGGCAGCGCGTCGCGGATCAGCTCCACGAGCCGGGCGCTGTTGCTGAACGGCTCCTTCTCGCGCTCGCGCACGACCGCCGAGACGATCCGCTTGGCCTGCTTCTCCTCGCCGTACGCGCGCAGGATCCGCACCAGTTCGCCCGGGGGGTACGTGTTGAGGACCTCGGCGGCGCTCATTCCGGTCGTCTGGTCCATACGCATGTCGAGCGGCGCGTCCTGCGCGTAGGCGAAGCCGCGGTCGGCCTCGTCGAGCTGCATGGAGGAGACGCCCAGGTCGAAGAGGACGCCCTGCACGCGCGGGATGCCGAGCCGGTCGAGGACCTCGGGAAGCTCGTCGTAGACGGCGTGCACGAGGGTGGCGCGGTCGCCGAACGGGGCGAGGCGCTCACCGGAGAGGCGCAGGGCCTCCTTGTCACGGTCGAGACCGACGAGGCGGCAGGAGGGGAACGTGGAGAGAAGGGCCTCGCTGTGTCCGCCGAGGCCGAGCGTGCAGTCGACGACGACCGCGCCCGGCTCGGCGAGGGCCGGGGCCAACAGGTCCAGGCAGCGCTGGAGCATCACCGGGACATGTCGGGTCTGGCTCAAGGGGCCCTCTCAGTTCCGGCGCGGCGCCCACACACCGCCTGGGTGCCCGTCGCGCACGTGGTGAAGAGTCCGGTGAAGTGCCGGGATCTTCGGTGTTTCCTGGGGTTTCCGCGTCACTTTAGTCCACGGTGTCGCCCGGTCAATCAACCGGCCTGCGCGTCGCGCGCCGCCTCTTCGCGATGCCTCGGACCAGGAGAAATCACCCGTACGGGCGAGCCGACGCCGCCCCTGTGGGTTACCTCACAACAAGCCGCGATGGCGTTCTTTGTCCGCTCTCACAGCGGGCTTGTCCCTGGAGTGACCATTACCGTCATAGCTATGACGACTTCCGCATCCCTCCCTGCTGAGTCCGAAAGCGCCATACCTGCCGACGGCACCGTGACCGACCGCCTCGTCGAGGCGAACCAGCGATACGCCGCGGCGTTCGCCGACCCGGGTATGGACGCCCGTCCCGTTCTGCAGGTGGCCGTGGTGGCCTGCATGGACGCGCGGCTCGACCTGCACGCCGCCCTGGGCCTCGAGCTGGGCGACTGCCACACCATCCGCAACGCGGGCGGCGTCGTCACCGACGACGTCATCCGCTCGCTGACCATCAGCCAGCGGGCGCTCGGCACCCGCAGCGTGGTGCTGATCCACCACTCGGGCTGCGGCCTGGAAGGCCTCTCCGAGGACTTCCGGCACGACCTGGAGATGGAGGTCGGCCAGCGCCCGACCTGGGCCGTCGAGGGGTTCCGCGATGTCGACCAGGACGTGCGCCAGTCCATCCAGAAGGTGCGCACCTCGCCCTTCCTGCTGCACACCGACGACGTACGCGGCTTTGTCTTCGACGTGAAGTCGGGCCTGCTGCGGGAGATCCGGCCCAACTGAGCCACGGACTCGACCAAGCTCTTAAAAGGTCGTAAGCCCCGACATATCGCGGCCAGTTATCCACAGTCGAGTGACACGAACCGGTAACGGCAACAAGAATGCGGTGAGGCACCTCGCGCGGGGAGACGGAACTGCTCGCGCGTGGTGTCCGTGTTTCGGGGTGGGCCGGTCCGCAGCCAAGAGCGTCGGCCCGGAAAGTACGGGCCGAGGAGGGCCGGGTGACGACCTATGACGATCGAGCGAGCCTCACTGATCTGACCACCACTGTGGAGCGAGTCCGCAGGTCGGTGGAGGGTGTGATCGAGGGCAAGCCGGAGGTCGTACGGCTTTCGCTGACGGTGCTCCTGGCCGAGGGGCACCTGCTCATCGAGGATGTACCGGGCGTCGGCAAGACCATGCTGGCGAAGGCGCTCGCCAAGTCCATCGACTGCTCGGTGCGTCGCATCCAGTTCACGCCCGACCTGCTGCCGTCGGACATCACCGGTGTCTCCATCTGGGACCAGCAGCGCCGGGACTTCGAGTTCAAGCCCGGCGCGATCTTCGCGCAGATCGTGATCGGCGACGAGATCAACCGCGCGTCCCCCAAGACGCAGTCGGCGCTCCTGGAGTCCATGGAGGAGCGCCAGGTCACCATCGACGGGCAGACGTACGAGCTGCCCAGCCCCTTCATGGTGGTCGCCACGCAGAACCCGGTCGAGATGGAGGGCACGTACCCGCTGCCCGAGGCGCAGCGCGACCGCTTCATGGCCCGGGTGTCGATCGGCTACCCGAGCCCGGAGGCCGAGCTGCAGATGCTCGACATCCACGGCGGGGCCTCCCCGCTGGACGACCTCCAGCCGGTGGCGCACGCGCACGACATCGTGAAGCTCGTCGACGCCGTCCGCTCGGTCCACGTGGCCGACTCGGTGCGGCGGTACGCGGTCGACCTGGTCGCCGCCACGCGCAGCCACCCCGACCTCAGACTCGGCGCCTCGCCGCGCGCCACGCTGCATCTGCTGCGGGCGGCGAAGGCATCCGCGGCGCTGAGCGGGCGTGAGTACGCGCTGCCCGACGACGTGCAGGCGCTCGCCGTGCAGGTCCTCGCGCACCGCCTGCTGCCCACGGCGCAGGCCCAGCTGAACCGGCGCACGTCCGAGCAGGTGGTCCTGGAGATCCTCCAGCACACGTCGGTCCCGGCCGCCTCGGGCCACGGGTCCCCGATGTACGGACAGCAGCCGCCCGGCGCCCGGAGGCCGTGATGGCCGACGGGGGAGGCTTCGGGGGTGACGACGACAAGGGCGGCCTTCGGGTCGCGCTCTCGGGGCTGACCACCCGCGGACGTTCGTTCCTGGCCGCCGGGGTGGCGGCGGCGATCTGCGCGTACGTCCTGGGGCAGAGCGATCTGCTCCGGGTCGGGCTGCTGCTCGCCGTGCTGCCGCTGGTCTGCGCGTTCGTGCTCTACCGCACGCGCTACCGGGTCGCGGGCAGCCGGCGGCTGTCCCCCGCGCGCGTGCCCGCGGGCAGCGAGGCCCGCGTCCATCTCCGCATGGACAACGTCTCGCGGCTGCCCACGGGCCTGCTCATGCTCCAGGACCGGGTGCCGTACGTGCTCGGGCCGCGCCCCCGCTTCGTCCTGGACCGGGTGGAGGCGGGCGGCCGCCGCGAGGTGTCGTACCGCGTGCGCTCGGACCTGCGGGGCCGCTATCCGCTCGGCCCGCTCCAGCTGCGCCTGACGGACCCGTTCGGCCTGTGCGAGCTGTCGCGCTCCTTCTCCACGTACGACACCCTCACGGTCATCCCGCGCGTGGAGCCGCTGCCCGCGGTGCGGCTGACCGGCGAGGCCAAGGGGTACGGCGACGGGCGGAACCGCTCGCTGGCCCTGGCCGGCGAGGACGACGTGATCCCGCGCGGGTACCGCTACGGGGACGACCTGCGCCGTGTGCACTGGCGCTCGACCGCACGCTACGGCGAGCTGATGGTGCGCCGCGAGGAGCAGCCGCAGCGGGCCCGCTGCACGGTGCTCCTCGACACCCGGCGCCTCGCCTTCCAGGGCACGGGCCCCGACTCGGCCTTCGAGTGGGCGGTGTCGGGCACGGCGTCGACGCTGTTCCACATGCTTGAACGGGGCTTCTCCGTACGCCTGTTGACCGATACGGGCAATTCGGTGCCGGGCGAGGGGGCCGACGGGTTCGCGGGCGCCAGCCAGGAGTCTGCGGACGCGGCCGGACTGATGATGGACACGCTCGCCGTCGTCGACCACTCGGACGGCTCGGGGCTCTCGCGCGCGTACGACGTGCTGCGCGGGGGGAACGAGGGGCTGCTGGTGGCCTTCTTCGGCGATCTCGACGAGGAGCAGACCGCGGTCGCCGCCAGGATGCGGCAGCGCAGCGGCGGCGCCGTCGCCTTCGTGCTCGACAGCGAGACCTGGACACGCGGCGCCCCTTCGGAGCGCTGCGAGGAACGGCTGCGGATGCTGCGCGAGGCGGGCTGGTCGGCCCTCCCGGTCCCGCCCGGCACCCCCCTGATCGATCTGTGGCGCGACGCCGACCGGCACCGTGCGTCCACCGGCGCGGAGAGCGGACCGGCGGTGACGGGGTGGGGTTCTTGATCATGCGTGATGTCACCGGGGGAAGGGCGCAGTCATGAGTGGAGGCGCTCGGCTGACGCTGTGTGCCACGGCGGCCACGTTCATGGCGGCGTGTGCCCTGCTGCCGCTGGTCGATCTGGCGACCTGGATCTTCCAGGCCGCGTTCCTGCTGGTCGTCCAGGCCGGGGTGGGGGCACTGACCCGGCGCGTGCCTCTCGCGCGGACGCTCACGGTGGCCGTACAGGCGCTCGTGACGCTGATGCTGCTCACCCTGCTGTTCGCGAACGCGCAGGCGATCGGCGGTGTGCTGCCGGGCCCGGAGGCGTTCCGTCACTTCGGGGAGCTGCTCCAGGCAGGGGGCGACGACGTGGGACGGTTCGCGATCCCCGCGCCGCTGTCCGACGGAATCCGGCTGATGCTGGTGGGCGGCGTCCTGGTGATCGGCCTCGCGGTGGACGCGCTCGCGGTGACATTCCGCAGCGCGGCGCCCGCCGGGCTGCCGCTGCTCGCCCTGTACTCGGTCGCCGCGGGCCTCTCCCAGGGCTCCGCCGACTGGCTGTGGTTCCTGCTCGCCGCCGGCGGCTATCTGATGCTGCTCCTCGCCGAGGGCCGGGACCGGCTCTCGCAGTGGGGGCGCGTCTTCGGCGGCACGGCCCGCTCACCGGGCCGCGCGGGCGGCGCGGCCGAGAGCACGGCCGATGCCGTGGCCCCGGTCCGCACGGGCCGCCGCATCGGCGCGCTCGCGCTCGGCATCGCCCTGGTGGTACCGCTCGCCCTGCCCGCGCTCGACGGCGGCCTGCTCGGCCCGACGGGTACGGGCGCGGGCGTGGGCTCCGGGGGCGGCGGCACCATCTCCGCCGTGAACCCCCTGGTCTCCCTCCAGAACAGCCTGAACCAGCCCGAGGACCGGGAGGTGATGTCGTACCGCACGAACTCGAAGGACACCCAGGACCTCTATCTGCGGATCGTCTCCCTCGACGAGTTCGACGGGACGACCTGGCGGCCCGCCAAGCGCAGCATCATCGACGTGCCCTCGCCGTTCCCGAGCCCCCGCGGCCTCGGCGCGGACGTCCGCAGGACGGAGATCCGCACGAACATCGCGGCGGCCGGCTGGTACGCCCAGGACTGGCTGCCGCTCCCCTACCCGGCGACGAAGGTCGACATCTCGGGACGCTGGCGGTACGAGCCGGTGGGCCGGACCCTCGTCGGCGACCACAACCAGACCACGCGTGGCAAGAAGTACGGCGTCGAGAGCCTGATCGTGCAGCCGACGGCGGAGCAGCTGGCGAACGCTCCCGCGGCGCCGAGCGAGCTGCGGCGGGAGTTCACCAAGGTGCCGTCGTCGCTGCCGGCGATCGTCGAGAAGACGGCGCTGCGCGTCACCGAGGGCGCGGCGAACGACTACCAGCGGGCCGTGAAACTCCAGGACTACTTCGCCGTGAGCGGCGGCTTCACGTACAACACGGAGGTCCAGGCCGGCAGCGGCTCCTCGGCCATCGCCCGTTTCCTGAAGGACAAGGAGGGCTTCTGCGTCCACTTCTCCTTCTCGATGGCAGCGATGGCCAGGACCCTGGGGATCCCGGCGCGGGTGGCGGTGGGCTTCACGCCGGGCTCTCCGCAGGCGGACGGCCGGATGTCGGTCGGCCTGCGGGACGCGCACGCGTGGCCGGAGCTGTACTTCGAGGGCGTGGGCTGGACGCGCTTCGAGCCGACGCCGAACCGCGGCACGGCGCCCGAGTACACCCGTGACGACACCCCGGCGGGCAACCCGAGCAACCCGGCGGCGCCCAGCGAGGCCGCCTCGTCCCAGCCGTCGGCAGGGCAGCCTTCCGCGTCGGACAACTGCCCGGCGGCCGAGCGGAAGCTGGAAGGCTGCTCGAACACGGCGCCCGCGGTGATCGGCGCGTCCGGCGGCGACGGCCCGCCCTTCGGCACGATCGCCCTCGTCGCGCTCGGCGTGCTGTTGGTGGTGCTCGTGCCGCTGCTGCCGATGCTGTGGCGGCGGCGGGTACGGGCCGTGCGGCTCGGCTCGTCCGGCCGCACGGACGAAGACGCGGCGGCCCGCACCCTCGCGGTGTGGCTGGAAGTGACCGATACGGCGTGGGACCACGGCATCGCACCGGACGAGTCACAGACGCCACGGAAGGCTGCCGCACGGATCGTTCGCGTCGGAGAGCTCGATCAGGTGGCCGCGGACTCCGTGCATCGGGTGGCGGCCGCGGTGGAACAGGTGCTCTACGCGCCGAGGCCGCAGCCGACGGCGGGTCTCGCGGACGATGTGCGCCGCCTTGAGCAGGGCCTGCACGCCAAGGCGAGCCGCTCGGCCCGGCTGCGGGCGACGCTCGCACCGCGCTCGGCTGTTCGAGTGGCGTGGAGCCTTTCGCAGCGCTGGGCGGAGCTCGGCTCCCGCTGGACGGCCCGGAAGTCGACGCTTCTGCGGCGGGTGCGGCGGCCTTCCGGCCAGGAGGGCTGACAGGAGGGCTGCGGGGGCAACGCCACTCGCGCGCAAGCGGACAAGCCGGCCCGCCCCTACGCCGGTCCACGGATACACCAGCAAGCGGATACGCCTGAGGGGTGACCACCCGAGTGGTCACCCCTCAGCTACATCTGTTCCCTGGAGGACTTCTGATCCCGTGAGGACCGCGTCCGGCGGGGGCTCAGCGGCCGCCCTGGCCGCCCTGTTCGTCTCGGCGCCGCTGCCAGCGCTTCTCGATCCGGTCCATCATCGACCGGTGCTTCTTGCCCTGTCGCCGTGCGGCCGGCGGCGCCCCTGGCGCTGCTCCGGCAGCCGGCTGTTCACCGGGCTTGGGCGCTTTGCGCCATGCGGTCATGGCAAGGACCGCGCAGCCCAGCATGACGAGGAACCCCACCACGCTGATCCAGATCTGCTTTGCGACCATTCCGGCCATGAGGAGCGCGATACCCACCAGGAATCCGGCGACTGCCTGGTAGACCCGACGTCGGGTGTACGTACGCAGCCCGCTTCCCTCAAGCGCTGTCGCGAACTTGGGATCTTCGGCGTACAGCGCTCGCTCCATCTGCTCGAGCATTCGCTGCTCGTGCTCCGAGAGCGGCACGGAGTCCTCCTCATCGTGCAGTCGCCGGGGCGACCGGGGGTCCCCTTCAGGATAGGCAGGGAATCGCCCCCGTGAAACCCGCCCCTCTACGCCAACTTCGCCAACCAGGACCACCACGCGCTCCGGCTCGCTGAGGCGTTAATGCCCCGGCGGCCGTCCCGTCATGCCGGACCGTCTCCCTCGATCATACGGCGCCCGGCGCAGAAGCGGGGGGCCTGTGGCGTACTCCATCCGCCGCTGCGCCCCTGATCAGCGGCGCGTCACCGGGGGCACTCAGACCTCCGGGGTCCCCTTCTTCTCGCCGAGGACGTGCAGCTGCGTGGCGACGGAGTGGAAGGCGGGCAGCTCGGCGGCCGCGGCCTCCAGCTTGAGGAGCTCCTGGAGGGCGCCCGTTTCGGTGTCCACGAGGACGCCCGGCACGAGGTCGGCGAAGACCCGTACGCCGTGCACCGCGCCGACCTCGACGCCCGCGGATGCGACGAGTTGGGTGAGCTGCTCGGCACTGAAGCGGCGCGGCACGGGGTCACCGTCGCCCCAGCGGCCCGCCGGGTCACCGAGGGCCTGCCTGGCCTCCTTGAAGTGCCCGGCGAGTGCCCGGGCGAGCACGGCGCCGCCGAGTCCCGCGGCGAGCAGGCTGAGGACGCCGGAGGACCGCAGGGCGCCCACCGCGTTGCGTACGCCCTCGGCCGGGTCGTCGACGTACTCCAGGACGCCGTGGCACAGGACCGCGTCGTATCCGTCGCGCTCGACGACGTCGAAGAGACCGGATACGTCGCCCTGCACCCCGCGCACCCGGTCGGCCACGCCGGCCTCGGCCGCGCGGCGCTCGAGCGCGAAGAGCGCGTTCGGACTGGGGTCGACGACGGTGACGCGGTGGCCGAGGCCTGCCACGGGCACCGCGAAGTTACCGCTGCCGCCTCCGGTGTCGAGCACGTCGAGCGACTCGCGCCCCGTGGCCTTGACGCGACGGTCGAGGGCGTCCTTGAGAACGTCCCAGACCACGGCGGTACGGAGAGAAGCGCGGGGGCGCATCGGGTCCGACACGACAGGTGACTCCTCGGCGCGGCTCCGGCTCATGGGCTGCGGAGCGATGGGGGTTCCTCCCCCACCGGCACGGCGATGGGTGGAGGGTTCGGGCGCCTCCACCCTATTGCCTCGTGAGAGCTGTCCGGTCACCCCACGTCGGGCACCTCCCGGCCTGCCGCCGGGGCCTCGTCCTGCGCCCTGGGCTGGGGCAGTACGGGCTGGAGCAGCAGCATCCTCTCGACGAGGCGCAGGAACATCGCGACGTCGCGGAGCAGGTCGTCCGCGTCACGGGTGCCGGCCGCCCCCTGGATGCCCGCTTCGGCGCGCGCCCTGCGGGCGGCGCCGGAGGCGAACAGGGCGCTCCACTCGGTCAGTTCGGGTGCGATCTCGGGGAGCACTTCCCAGGCGCTCCGTATCCGGGCACGGCTTCGTGGCGTGGGTTCGGGGCGGCCGCGGGCGGCGAGTACGGCGGCCGCGGTGCGCAGGGCGGCGAGGTGGGCCGTGGCGTACCGCTCGTTGGGTGTCTCGAGGAGGGCCGCCTCGTCGAGTCCCGTGCGCGCCTGGGCGAGCAGGTCGAGTGCGGCGGGAGGGGCTGTCGCCCGGCGGAGTACGGGGTGGACGTCGGCGGCGGGTCCGGTCAGCGAGGGTGCAGGGCCGGTGGCGCGGGGCCGGCGTGCGGCTGCTGCTGAATGTCCAGCCATGACGAACCTCCTGTCGTCTGTGTGACGGCTCAGTGGCCGTATGTGCCCATCGTGGAGTACGCCACTGACAATCAGCCCTGACCTGCGCCTTTGCTTCGAGCGACAGTTCGGGCTAGCTTTTGCACTGACCAGTCAGTTCAAAAAAAGTGGGGGCCCGACCATGGACGGTCCGAACGCGGTCGCCGTCAGAGCCGAGGGGTTCGGGCTCAAGGGCCCGCGCGGCTGGGCGTTCCGCGGGGTGGACATCGACGCGGAGCCCGGGGCGCTCGTCGCCGTCGAGGGGCCGTCCGGGTCGGGCCGCACCTGCCTGCTGCTCGCCCTCACCGGACGCATGCGGCCCACCGAGGGCACCGCGTCCGTCGGCCCCTTCCCGCTGCCGAAGCAGCTGTCCGCCGTCCGCCGGATCAGCGCTCTCGCCCATGTGCCCGGGGTCACCGACCTCGATCCCGCGCTGACGGTCGCGGAGCATCTGCGCGAACGGGCGCTGCTCCAGCGGCGGTTCGACGGTTCTCTGCGGGCGCTGCTGCGGCCCCGGGCCGAGCGGGCGGCCGCATCGCGGCTGCGGATCGACACCGCGCTGGCCGCCGCGGGTCTCGACCGGGAGTCCCTGCCGAAGGGCACCCGTACCGCCGTGCGCGACCTGGAGCGGATCGAGGCGCTCCGGCTGTCCGTGGCCCTCGCGCTGATCGGGCGGCCGCGGCTGCTCGGCGTCGACGACACCGACCTGAAGCTCTCGGACGCCGAACGGGCGGAGGTCTGGGACCTGTTGAGCTCCGTCGCCAAGTCCGGCACGACGGTCGTGGCGGTGTGCAGCGAGGCGCCGAAGGACGCGGTCGTCGTATCGACGGCCCCCGCCGAGAAGGCCGCGAACACCGAGAACACTGCGAACACTGCGAACGCCGAGAAGGCCACGCAGGACGAGACCGACAAGAACAAGAAGGAGACGGCGGATGCGCTCGCCGAAGCTGGCCGCGCTTGAGCTCAGGCGCTTCGGCAGGGGGAAGCTGCCGCGCGCCGCGCTCGCCGCGCTCCTGTTGCTGCCCCTGTTGTACGGCGCCCTGTACCTGTGGTCGTTCTGGGACCCGTACGGGCGTCTCGACAAGATTCCCGTCGCGCTCGTCAACGACGACAAGGGTGCGCGGGCCGCCGGCCAGAAGATCGTGGCGGGCGACGACATCACCGAGGGGCTGCACGACAGCAAGACCTTCGAGTGGCACGAGGTGAGTGCGGCGCAGGCCCGCAAGGGCGTCGAGGACGGGACGTACTACCTGTCGCTGACGATGCCCGCGGACTTCAGCGAGCGCATCGCGTCCAGTTCCGGGGACACCCCGGAGACCGGCGCCCTTCAGGTGCGGACGAACGACGCCAACAACTACATCGTCGGGCAGATCTCGCGGACGGTGTTCTCCGAGGTGCGTTCGGCTGCGTCCACCAACGCGTCGCGCTCCTTCCTCGACCGGATCTTCATCTCCTTCTCCGACATCCACGACGCGACCAAGAAGGCCGCGAAGGGGGCCGACCAGCTCAAGGGCGGTATCGGCAGGGCGAAGAAGGGGTCCAAGGACCTGGCGGACGGTCTGAAGGACGCCAAGAAGGGCAGCGGTGACCTGGCCGGCGGGATCAAGAAGCTGAACAAGGGCGCAGGGGATCTGGAGTCCGGCTCGAAGCAGGTCTCCGACGGCACCCAGCTCCTCGCCGACAAGGTCAACGGCGTCGCCGGGCAGGTGCGGCCGTTCCTGAAGGACAACAAGAAGGCGATCGGCGACACCGCCCGGCTCGTCGCCGACTCCGCGAAGGGCATCCGGCACAACCTCGACGTCCTGGTGAAGACGGCGCCGACGGCCGCCAAGGGCGCGCACGCGGGATCCGACGTCCTGGACGGGGTCTACAAGGCGCGCTGCGAGACGCTGCCGCTGCCCGACCCGGCCTGCCCCGACCTGAAGAAAGCCAAGGTGGCCGCGGCCGACGTGGCGAAGGTCGCCGACGACCTGAACGTCCTGATCGAGGACGACCACGGCGACCTGGACACCCTCGACCGCCATCTCGCCACGCTCCAGCGGCAGTCCGAGGCGCTGGCCAAGCACGCCCCGACGCTCGACCAGGACGTGGCCACCGCCGTCTCGAAGATCAACGCGCTCAACAAGGGCGCGGGTCAGGTCGCCAGGGGCGCCAAGCAACTGCACACCGGGCTCGGCACGGCGAAGACGGGCTCGGCGGACCTCGACACGGGCGTCGGCAAGCTGAAGGTGGGCGCGAGCGACCTCAACGGCGGCATGTTCAAGCTGGCCGACGGCTCCGGAGAGCTGGCCGGCGGGCTGCACGACGGGGTGAAGCAGATCCCCGACTACGACAAGAAGGACCGCGACCGGCGCACCGGTGTCATGTCCGACCCGGTCCAGCTCGCCTCGCAGTCCCTGCACAAGGCGCCCAACTACGGAACCGGGTTCGCCCCGTACTTCATCCCGCTGTCCCTGTGGGTCGGCGCGATGGTGGCCTACATGCTGATCCAGCCGCTCAACCGGCGCGCACTCGCCGCGGGCGCCTCCGCCTGGCGGATCGCGCTGGCGGGCTGGCTGCCCGTGGCCGCGCTCGGGGTGCTCCAGGTGGCCGCACTGATGTCCGTGCTGCACTGGGCGCTGGGGCTCCAGATGGTCAGGCCGGCCGGAACGGTCGGCTTCCTGTTCCTCGTCACGGCGTGCTTCGCCGCGATCGTGCAGTGGCTGAACGCCCGCTTCGGAGCGGCGGGACGGATCCTCGTACTCGCCGTCCTGATGCTCCAGTTGACGTCGGCGGGCGGCACGTATCCCGTGCAGACGAGCCCCGGCTTCTTCAACGCTATCCACCCCTTCCTGCCGATGACCTACGTCGTCGAGGCGCTGCGGAGACTGATCTCGGGCGGTGGCCTCGGACCTGTGTGGCAGGCGTGTGCCGTGCTCGCCGCGTTCACGGCCGGCGCGCTGGCCCTGACCGCGCTCAGCGCCCGCGGCAAGCAGGTGTGGACACTCGACCGGCTGCACCCCGAACTGAGTCTGTGAGCGCGCCCACACCTCCGCCTGTGAGAATCAGGGGTATGGAAAGCAGCACACGGCGCCAGGCCACCCGGCAGAAGCTGTACGAGGCCGCGGTCACGCTCATCGCGGAGCAGGGGTTCTCGGCCACCACGGTCGACGAGATCGCCGAGCGCGCCGGGGTCGCGAAAGGCACGGTCTACTACAACTTCGCCAGCAAGTCGGTCCTCTTCGAGGAGCTGCTCCGGCACGGAGTCGGGCTTCTCACCGCCTCACTGCGGGAGGCGTCGGAGAAGACGGCCGCGAGCGGCGGCAGCAAGATCGACGCCCTCGACGCGATGATCCGGGCCGGCCTCGTCTTCATCGACCGCTATCCGGCCTTCACCCAGCTCTACGTGGCCGAGCTGTGGCGCACCAACCGCGCCTGGCAGTCCACGCTCGCGGTGGTCCGGCAGGAGGCCGTCGCCGTCGTGGAGGACGTTCTGCGGGACGCGGTCGAGGGTGGTGAGCTGAGCGAGGAGATCGACATCCCGCTGACGGCGGCCGCGCTGGTCGGCATGGTCCTCGTGGCCGCCCTGGACTGGCAGGCCTTCCAGCCGGAGCGCTCCCTGGACGATGTCCACGCGGCGCTGTCCCGGCTGCTCCAGGGGCGCGTGACCGGCGGCCGCTGACCGCCCCCGGACGCAAAGCGGAGACAACAGGGCGCCGGTCCGGCGCGGCCCGAACTGTCAGGCCTCACCGGACCGGCGCGTCCCCCGTCGTCCCCCGTGTTCCCCCATGAGCCCGTCGGTCGTGCGGGCCCCCGTAGCTCGCCCCCGCCGTGGCGGGAGGAGCGGCCAAGGGGGCGAAGCGCTGTTCCGCCGCCCCGTGTCGGCGGTACCGGCGCCGCGCCCCCTTCCGTGTCTCCAGTCTCCCGTCCGCGCAGGTCGGGCCCCATCCGCGCAGCTACTCATCTCACGCACTAGGTACGGATACTCAGGCCTGGGTGCTCAGGCCCACGCCGGGGACTTCCCGACTGGTTACGATCACGTCCGTGTCCGTACTCCCCCTGGTCTTCACCAGCGGCTGGGCGAGCGGGATCAACGCGTACGCGGTGGTCCTCCTCCTCGGCGTCTTCGGCGCGACCGGGCTGACCGACGAAGTCCCCGAGTCGCTCCAGCGCACCGATGTGCTCATCGCCGCCGGGGTGCTGTTCCTGTGCGAGGCCGTCGCCGACAAGATCCCTTACGTGGACTCGCTCTGGGACACCGCACACACGGTGATCCGGCCGGTGTCGGGCGCCGTCGTCGGGGCTCTGCTCGCGGGCCAGAGCGGGTCGCTGTCCGACCTGGCCGCCGGCGCGGTCGGCGGGTCGACGGCGCTGGCCAGCCACGCCGTGAAGGCCGGGACCCGGATGGCGATCAACACCTCGCCCGAGCCGTTCAGCAACATCGCGGTGAGCTCGGCCGAGGACCTCGGGGTCGCCGGAATCATCACGTTCGCCATATTCCATCCCGAAGCGGCCGCGATCATCGCCGCCGTCCTGCTCTTCCTCGGGCTGCTCATGCTGTACTTCCTGATCTCGCGGATCCGGCGCTTCCTGCGGCGCCGGGCGCAGCGGCGCGAGGAGAAGCGCATCGCCCACCGGACCGGGGCGCCGCCGGGCTGATCCGGCCCCCGGCCGGGCTGTCGGCGGGGGTGTCGGTGGGGGCGGATAAAGTCGCCGTCATGGCACGGATTGCGGTGATCGGCGCCGGGATGGGCGCGATGGCGGCCGCTGCCCGGCTGGCCGTGGCAGGCCACCGGGTGGCGGTGTACGAGCGCGCGTCGACGTACGGCGGGGCGCTCGGCGGCTTCGCCCGGGGCGGCTTCTCGTTCGACACGGGCCCCGGGCTGCTCCAACTGCCCGCGGTCTACCGGGACTTGTTCATCAAGACGGGCAAGCAACCGCTGGAGGACGCGGTCGAGCTGACCCAGGTGGAGCCCGCCGTGCGGCATGTCTTCGCGGACGGCACGGCGGTGGACCTGCCGAACGCGCGGCGCGCGGGCATCGCCGACGCCCTGGACGCGGCGCTCGGCGAGGGGTCGGGGGCGCACTGGTCGGCGTTCATGAACCGGGCGCGTGAGGCCTGGGACCGTACCCGGCGCCCGCTCCTCGAAGAGCCCCTGTGGCCGAACTGGCGGATCCTCGCGGACCGCGAGCCGTACCCCGCGGTGGTCCGCCGCCGGATGCTGCGCAAGGACCTGTCGGCGACGACGCTCTCCGAGGTAGCCGCTCTCGAGCTGGGCGGGGACCCGCGGCTCGTAGCGCTCCTCGAGCAGTACGCGCTCGCGTCCGGCCTCGATCCGCGTACGGCCCCGGCGAGCGCGGCCGTGCTGCCGTACATGGAGCAGACCTTCGGCACCTGGGCGGTGCGCGGCGGGATGCGGGAGCTGGCGCGGGCCGTGTACGAGCGCTGTCTTCAGCGGAAGGTCGCGTTCGAGTTCGACGCGCCGGTGGCGCGGATCGTGGAGAAGGACGGCCGGGCGGCGGGCGTGGAGCTGGCCGAAGGCCGGGTCGTGGAGGCCGACTTCGTGGTCGCCGGTGTGGCGCCGGGCGTCCTTGACGAGCTGCTGCCAGGGCGGGCGCTCAGGGCCGAGGACTCGGTGGCACCGCAGTCGGCGCTGCCGAGCCGGCTGACGGTGTTCCTGGCGCTGCGCGGCGCTCGTCCCGGTGACGCCCCGCACCGGACGGTCGTGCACGCCGCGGACCGGGAAGCCGAGCTGGCCTCGCTGTTCGGCGGAGGCACGGCGGTGGCGGAGCGGCCCACGGTCACGGTGCTTCGTCCCGACGACGCCTCGGTGGTGCCGGACCCGGACCATGAAGCGGTGACCCTGGTGGTCACGGTGGCGCGCGGCGCGCGCGTGACGGACGCGGACGTGGAGCGGGTCATCGACGCCGCCGGGCAGGCGGTCCCCGGGCTGCGCGACCGTCTGCTGTGGCACGAGGTCCGCACCCCGTCGGATGTCGCCGACACGACGGGCGCGGACGGCGGTTCGGTGCCCGCACCGGCCCTGGCAGCGGCCTCCGGCCGGCTCCTGCACCCGTCGAACGGCACGCTCGTTCCGGGCCTGTTCGCCGTCGGCGGCTGGTCGCACCCGGGCGGCGGGCTGCCGCACGCGGGGATGTCGGGCGCTCTGGCGGCCGGGCTGATCGTGGAGGGCCCGGACTTCCGCGGCTCGCAGTGACGGGCGGCGCCCGCCGGATTCAGTAGCGGTACTGCTGCTGCTCGTTGTAGCCGGAGCCGCCGTCGTAACCGCCCTGGCCGTTCTGCTCGTACGGGTAGGGCTGCTCCGGGGGCAGTTCGCCGCCGTACTGCTGGTGCTGGTCGTCGCCGGTGCGCTGCTGGGGCACCCAGACCCCGCCGGGCGGCGTCTCCATGCCGTAGCCGCCCGCCGCGTACGGGTCGCCGTACTGCTGTCCCGTGCCGTACGCGTCGTCGTACTGGGGCTGCGCCGGGTAGGTCTGCGTCCCGATGTACGGGTCGGAGTAGGCGGCGTACTGCTGCTGGCCGTTGTCGTAGCCGTACTGCTGCTGGTCGTAGCCCGCGTACGCGTCGTAGGCGTAGCCCTGCGCGGCGGAGTCCGTCTGTGCGGCGGCCGGGGTGTAGACGCCGTACTGGCCGGTGTCGTCGGGCATCGGCTGCGGCGCGTAGACCGACGTCACCTCGGCTGCGGACTCGGGTTCCGGGGCGCCGGGGGCGTCCGGGGCGGCGGACTCGTACTCCAGGTCGGAGACCTCGAGGGTCGGGTCCTGGTGGACGGGCTCCTTCAGCTTGCGCCGCTTGCTCGCGCCGGGGTTCCCGCCGAGCGCCCAGCCCGTGGAGAAGCCCTTGCGGAACGACAGCGTCACGTACGTCTGGCCGACGGCGAACGTGATGGCGCCGATCCCGATGACGATCACCGACGGAATCAGCACACCGAGGACGACGCCCACGAACCCGACGAAGGCGAGCAGCCGGTAACGCAGCCGCGCCTTGTACTGGAGCAGTACCTCACCGAGCAGCCACAACGCGACGATTCCGAACGCGATGTAGAGGACCGTCCAGCCCATGTACGCCCCTCTCGTACGGCCGCCGCCCCTGGTGGAATACGGCCGGGTCAGGCCCGCTGGTCGTGCAGGCCCAGATTCTCGTAGATCTCCAGTGTCGCCGTGGAGTTGTTGAGCGTGATGAAGTGCAGACCCGGAACGCCCTCGTCCAGCAACTTCGCGCAGAACTCCGTCGCGAACTCGATGCCAATGGAGCGTACAGCCGCCGGATCGTCTTTGGCTGTGAGGATGCGCTCTTTCAGGGCGGGCGGGAACGTGGCGTTGCTGAGCTGCGGCAGCCGCTCCAGCATGCGCACGCTTGTGACCGGCATGATCTCCGGGATGACGGGGGTGTCGCAACCCGCCGCCGCGACCCGGTCGCGCAGCCGCAGGTATTCCTCCGGGTAGAAGAACATCTGAGTGATCGCGTAGTCCGCGCCCGCCCGGCACTTGTCCACGAAGTGGCGTACGTCGGAGTCCCAGTCCTCGGACCGCGGGTGCATCGCGGGGAAGGCCGCGACGCCGACGCAGAAGTCGCCCGACTCCTTGATGAGCCGGACCAGTTCGGCGGCGTAGGTCAGGCCCTCGGGGTGCGCGACCCAGTCGGCCATGGGGTCGCCGGGCGGGTCTCCGCGCACGGCGAGGATGTTCCTGATGCCGGCGTCCGCGTACTGGCCGATGATGTTGCGCAGCTCGGCCACGGAGTGGTCGACGGCCGTGAGGTGGGCGACCGGGGTCAGGGTCGTGTCGGCGACGATCTGTTCCGTCTCGCGGACCGTGCCGGCGCGGGTGGAACCGCCGGCCCCGTACGTCACGGAGACGAAGTCGGGCGCGACGGCCTCGACCCGGCGCAGTGCGTTCCAGAGGTTCCGCTCACCCTTCGGGGTCTTCGGCGCCGAGAACTCGAACGAGAAGGTCGTCTTGCCGGTCGCGAGCATGTCGCGCACGGTGCGTGCGCGATCAGTCCTGGTGGAAGAGGTGCCAAGGGCCATATCGGCAGGTTAGCCACGGGAGCGCCCTGTCCCTAATCCCCGTCCACCCTACGGACACACCTCTTGGCGGAGCGCGTCCGGGCGGGTCAGGCCGTACGCAGCCGCTTCGCGAAATCGGCCGCGGCCGCGCCCGGGTCGTCCGCCTCGGTGATGGCGCGGACGACGACGACGCGGCGGGCGCCCGCTTCGAGCACCTCGTCCAGGTTCCCCGCGTCGATGCCGCCGATCGCGAACCAGGGGCGGTCCGTGCCGAGCGAGGCCGTGTAACGCACCAGGTCGAGGCCGGGCGCATACCGGCCGGGCTTGGTGGGGGTCGGCCAGCAGGGGCCGGTGCAGAAGTAGTCCACGCCGTCCTGGACGGCGGCCGCGGCGGCCTCCGTGTCGGCGTGCGTGGAGCGGCCGATCAGGACGTCCTCGCCGAGGATGGCGCGGGCGGCCGCGACCGGCAGGTCGCCCTGGCCCAGGTGCAGGACGTCGGCGCCGGCGGCGTGGGCGACGTCCGCCCGGTCGTTGACCGCGAGCAGCTTGCCGTGGCGGGCGGCGGCGTCGGCGAGGACGGCCAGGTGTTCCAGCTCCTCGCCCGCCTCCATGCCCTTGTCGCGCAGCTGCACGATGTCCACGCCGTTCGCCAGGACGGCGTCGAGGAATTCGGGGAGGTCGCCCTGGCGCTTGCGGGCGTCCGTGCACAGGTACAGCCGGGCGTCGGCGAGCTGGGCGCGCTGCGTGGCGGCCATGGCCATGGGTGAGTCCCCCCGTGGTCGGTGGCGTGGGGGGGGGGGGGGGGGGGGGCCCCCCCCCCCGGGGGGGGGGGGGGGGGGGGGGGGGGGCGGGGGGGGGGGGGGGCCCAACCGGGCCCCCCGAAGGGGGCAGCGCCGCGCC
>NZ_JBSGTG010000001.1:391852-455794 GCF_053607285.1 Streptomyces sp. NPDC055140
CGGGGGGGGGGGGGGGGGGGGCCCCCGGGGGGGGGGGGGGGGGGGGGGGGGGGGGCCCCCCCCCCCCCCCGCCGGACGGTTGTCAGGTCAGACGGCGAGCGCCTGGGCGCGGCGCTTCACCTCCGTGCCGCGATTCTCGCTCAGCGCCTGCGCGGGGGTGCCCGGCAGGGTCGGGTCGGGGGTGAAGAGCCACTCGAGCATCTCTTCGTCGTTGAAGCCGTCGTCCCTGAGCAGGGTCAGCGTCCCGGTGAGGCCCTTGACGACCTTGTCGCCGTCGATGAAGGCGGCGGGCACGTGCAGCGCCCTGTTCTCACCGCGGCGTACGGCGATCACCTGGCCTTCCTTCACCAGTTGCCGCACGCGCGTCACCTCCACGCCGAACTGCTCGGCAATGTCGGGGAGGGTGAGCCACTCGGGGACGAGAGCATCGATCTTTGCGTCAATCTCGGTCACAGGACAAGCGTGCCATCCCGGACTGACAGTGGGAAACGCGGCCGCGCAAAAGGCCCCTCGCCCGCGCGGGGCCGTTACACGACGGCGGCCTTCAGGGGACGGGCCGGGTCGCTGATGACCTGCGGGTCCAGCAGGGCGCCCGACTCGATGAGCTTGCGCCCTTGCGCCAGGTCGCGCGGGCGGCCCACGGCGAGGACGCCGACGAGACGGCTCTCGCGCAGCCAGCACACGCTCCAGGACGCGCCCTGCGGGTCGCCGCGCCACACGGTGGTGTCGGCGGCCGCGTGATGCCCGGCGTACTGCACGAAGCGGCCGAACTGCTCCGACCAGAAGTACGGCACCGGGTCGTACGTCGCCGGGGTCTCGCCGATGATGTTGGCGGCGACCGTGCGGGGGCCCTGGAGCGCGTTGTCCCAGTGGTGGACCATCAGGCGCTCGCCGTACCGGCCCGAAGGGAAGGACGAGCAGTCACCGACCGCGTACACATCGGGCTCGGAGGTGCGCAGGCGGTCGTCCGCCACGACCTCGCGGTGGGCGCCGAGCGTGATGCCGGAGCCGGTGAGCCAGCCGGTGGCGGGGCGGGCCCCGATGCCGACGACTACGGCTCCGGCGGGCACCCGGGTGCCGTCGTCGAGGAGGACGGCACCGGGTTCGACGTGCTCCACACGCGCGTGGGTGCGCAGTTCCGCCCCGGCGTCCGCGTACCAGGCGGCCATGGGAGCGGCGACCTCCTCGGGCAGCGCCCCGGCAAGCGGCCGCTCGGCCGCCTCGACGACGGTGACCGCGCATCCGGCCTCGCGGGCCGCGGTGGCGAACTCGGCGCCGATCCAGCCCGCGCCCACGACGACGATGTCGCGCTGCGCGGCGAGGACGGGGCGCAGACGTTCGGCGTCGTCGAGCGTGCGCAGCAGATGGACGCCCGGGATGTCCTCCGTGCCGGGCAGCCTGATGGGTTCGGCGCCGGTCGCGAGGACGAGGACGTCGTAGGGGGCGGGTCCGGTGGCGGTGTCGAGGGTGTGCTCGGCGGGGCGTACGCCGGTGACCTCGCGGCCCAGTTCGAGCGTGATGTCGAGTGCTTCGAAGTCGACGTCGAAGGCGGACCCCTCGGCCTTGCCGAGCAGGACGGCCTTGGACAGCGGGGGCCGGTCGTACGGCTGGTGGGGTTCGGCGCCGATCAGCGTGACGGCGCCGGTGAAGCCCTGTTCGCGCAGGGCCACGGCGGTCTGGACCCCCGCCATCCCGGCGCCGACGATGACGACGTGCCGCCCTGCCTGGGGCGCCGGTGCCTGGTTCTGGGTCTGCTCGCTCACCGGATCACCATATGCACCTGACGTTCAGTCAGTCAGCGGGCCGCGTCACACCGGTCCCGTGACGTCTTCCACACCGGCCGCCGGTTTGACCGCTCCGGCCGCCCGCGCTCCCGCGGTCAGGCGCCGTGGACCTCTTCGACGACGCTCGTCCCGCTGCCCGCCTGCGACTCCCACTCCCACGTCTCGTCCAGCCGCACCCGCCCGTCGGGAAGGTCCACGACGAGCGAGACACAGTGCCCGGAGGAGGTCGTCGCGTCCGTCTTCAGCTGCACGTACCTGAAGTCGATCCGGTCGCCCTCACGGGTGCCCACGAGGTGGCCGCGCACCACGTCCCCGCCCGCGTACTCGGCCCAGATCCGGCCGTCCTCCTCGTGGTACGTGAACCGCGTCCGCGTACCCACCTGACCTGGAGCCTGGTCGGCGACCGGGGCGAGGACGAGTCCGTCGAGCGAGCGGGCCATGCGGGCGGGCTCCCTTACTGGGCGTCGGGGCAGTGGTTCAGGGGGTTAGGGTGGCCACCGTAAAGCACTCGCGGGAGCCCGGACGTACCGGGCTGAGAGGGAGGCTGGGACGGCCTCCGACCGTACGAACCTGATCCGGGTCATGCCGGCGAAGGGAGGGGCTGGACGCCCATGTCGCGTACTTCAGAAGGCTCCGACGTCCTGATCGTGGGCGGCGGGATCATCGGTCTCGTCACCGCGTGGCGGGCCGCGCAGCGCGGGCTGCGCACCGCGGTCGTGGACCCCGAACCGGGCGGCGGGGCCGCTCAGGTGGCGGCCGGGATGCTCGCCGCCGTCACCGAACTGCACTACGGAGAGGCCGAACAGACCCTCCTCGGCCTCAACGTGGAGTCCGCGCGCCGCTATCCGGCGTTCGCGGCCGAGCTCTCCGAGGCCACCGGGCTCGACCTCGGCTACCGCGCGTGCGGCACCCTCGCCGTCGCGCTCGACTCGGACGACCGCGCACACCTTCGGGAACTGCACGCCCTCCAGCGCAAGTCGGGCCTGGACTCGGAGTGGCTGTCGGGCCGTGAGTGCCGGCGCCTCGAGCCGATGCTGGCCCCGTCCGTGCGGGGCGGCCTGCGCGTCGACGGTGACCACCAGATCGACCCGAGACGCCTCGCGAAAGCCCTTGTCGCGGCCTGCGAGCTGTCCGGGGTGCGGTTCCACCGGCGGTGGGCCGAGCGGCTGACAGTCGTCCGCGAGGGCGCGCGCGGCGTGGTACTCGCCGACGGCACCGGGCTCGACGCCGACCAGGTCGTCCTCGCCGGCGGCAGCCTCAGCGGCAGGCTCGCCGGGGTCCCGGACGACGTGCTGCCGCCGGTGCGCCCGGTGAAGGGGCAGGTGCTGCGCCTGACCGTGCCGAAGGTGTACGCGCCGTTCCTGAGCCGCACCGTGCGCGCCGTCGTGCGCGGCGGCAACCTCTACCTGGTGCCCCGGGTCAACGGCGAGCTCGTCGTCGGGGCCACCAGCGAGGAGCTCGGCTGGGACACGACGGTCACCGCGGGCGGCGTCTACGAGCTGCTGCGCGACGCCCACGAGCTGGTGCCCGGCATCACGGAACTGCCGCTCACGGAGACCCGCGCGGGCCTGCGCCCCTGCTCCCCCGACAACGCCCCGATCCTCGGCCCGACCGCACTGCCGGGCCTGCTGCTCGCCACCGGCCACTACCGCAACGGTGTGCTGCTCACGCCGGTCACCGGCGACTCCATGGCCCACGCGCTCGCCACCGGCGCACTCCCCGAAGTGGCCCGCCCCTTCACCCCTCGGCGCTTCGACGCCGTCCCCGCACCCGTCTCTGTGGAGCAGTCCGTATGACCGTGTCCGTCACCCACGTATCCGTGAACGGCGAGGGCCGCCAGGTCGCCCCGGGCACCACGCTCGACGTCCTCGTCTCCGCGCTGACCAGCGCGCCGTCCGGTGTCGCCGCCGCACTCAACGAAACCGTCGTCCCGCGCACCCAGTGGGCCGTCACCGCACTCACGGACGGGGACCGCGTCGAGGTCCTCACCGCGGTCCAGGGAGGCTGATCCCATGGCTGACGACTCCTTGGTCATCGGCGGTACGTCCTTCTCGTCCCGGCTGATCATGGGCACGGGCGGGGCGCCCAGCCTCGACGTCCTGGAACGCTCTCTCGTCGCGTCCGGCACGGAGCTGACGACCGTCGCGATGCGGCGCGTGGACGCGAGCGTGCAGGGCTCCGTGCTCTCCGTCCTGGAGAAGCTGGGGATCCAGGTGCTGCCGAACACGGCGGGCTGTTTCACCGCCGGTGAGGCCGTTCTGACCGCCCGCCTCGCGCGCGAGGCGCTCGGCACCGACCTGGTCAAGCTGGAGGTCATCGCGGACGAGCGCACCCTGCTGCCCGACCCGATCGAGCTCCTGGACGCGGCGGAGATCCTCGTCGACGACGGCTTCACCGTGCTGCCGTACACGAACGACGACCCGGTGCTCGCGCGGAAGCTGGAGGACGTGGGCTGTGCCGCGGTCATGCCGCTCGGTTCCCCCATCGGCTCCGGGCTCGGCATCCGCAACCCGCACAACTTCCAGCTGATCACCGAGCACGCGCGCGTGCCGGTGATCCTGGACGCGGGCGCCGGGACGGCGTCCGACGCGGCGCTCGCGATGGAGCTGGGGTGCGCCGGTGTGATGCTCGCCTCGGCGGTCACCCGCGCGCAGGAGCCGACCCTGATGGCGGAGGGCATGCGGCACGCGGTCGAGGCGGGGCGGCTGGCGTTCCGGGCAGGCCGTATCCCCCGCAGGCACTTCGCCGAGGCCTCGTCGCCCGTGTCCGGGATGGCCAGGCTCGACCCGGAGCGGCCCGCGTTCTGAGGGCCGTACGGCACGGTCACAGCTCTGCTGCAGTACGGCCGTCTGCGGACGACTGCGGAGCCGGGTGTCGGCGGCGGCTCGTACACTCACCTGCGTGGACACGACCCTTCAGGACCCTCTCGTCGGGCAGGTGCTCGACGGCCGGTACCGCGTCGACGCACGCATCGCGGTCGGCGGGATGGCCACGGTCTACAGGGCCGTGGACACCCGCCTCGACCGCGTGCTCGCGCTCAAGGTGATGCACCCGGCCCTCGCCGCCGATGTCTCGTTCGTCGAGCGCTTCATCCGCGAGGCCAAGTCCGTCGCCCGGCTCTCCCACCCGAATGTGGTCGGGGTCTTCGACCAGGGCGCGGACGGCCAGTACGTCTATCTGGCGATGGAGTACGTCGCGGGCTGCACCCTGCGGGACGTCCTGAGGGACCGCGGGGCACTGCGGCCGCGCGCCGCACTCGACATCCTGGAGCCGGTCCTCGCCGCGCTCGGCGCCGCGCACCGCGCGGGATTCGTGCACCGCGACATGAAGCCGGAGAACGTCCTCATAGGGGACGACGGCCGCGTGAAGGTGGCGGACTTCGGCCTCGTACGGGCCGTGGACACCATCACCAACACGACGGGCTCCGTCCTCGGCACCGTCTCCTATCTCGCCCCCGAGCAGATCGAGTCGGGCACCGCGGACCCCCGCGTCGACGTGTACGCGTGCGGGGTGGTGCTCTACGAGATACTCACGGGCGCCAAGCCGCACTCGGGCGACTCCCCCGCCCAGGTCCTCTACCAGCACCTGAACGAGGACGTGCCGCCCCCGTCCGCGTCCGTTCCCGGCCTGCCCGCGGAGCTGGACGAGCTCGTCGCGTCCGCGACCGCGCGCACGCCCGACCTCAGGCCGTACGACGCGGTGGCGCTGCTCGCCCAGGTCAGGGCGGCCAGGGCCGCCCTCACGGACGCGCAGCTCGACGCGGTGCCGCCGGCCGCACGCCCCGAGGACCTCGGGGACCGTGACATCTCCGACGACCGTACGAGCGTGATCCCGCGGGCACTGCGGACCAGGGGCGTACAGCTCCCGCTGCCCGCCGACGACCAGGACCCGCAGGCGGAGCTGAACCGCACGAGCCGCTTCGAGACGCCGCCCCCGCCGCCCGCCCCTTCCCGGAGGCGACGTCCGCGACGCGGTGTGCTCGCGGCCGTCGCGGCCGTGCTGCTCGCCCTCGGCCTCGGCGCGGGCGTCTGGTACATCAACTCGGGCCAGTTCACGAAGGTCCCGCCGCTGCTCGCCAAGACACAGACGCAGGCCAGGGAGCGGCTCGGCGAGGCCGGCCTCGACCTCGGGCACGTCAAGCGTGCGTACAGCGACACCGTGCAGCGCGGCACCGTGATCGCCAGCGACCCCGAGGTGGGCGCCCGCATCCGGGACAACGGGGCGGTGGATCTGACAGTGTCCCTGGGTCCGGAGACCGTGAAGGTCCCCGACCTCCAGGGCACGCCCCTCGGCAAGGCGGAGCGTCGGCTGAAGGACGCGGGCCTGGAGCCCGGCATGGTCACCAAGGATTTCGACGAGGACGTCCCCAAGGGGGCAGTGCTCGCCACGGACCCGGAGTCCGGCACCACGCGCAAGGCCGGCTCGGCCATCGCGCTCGTGGTCAGCAGGGGCAGCGCGGTGGACGTCCCGGACGTGACGGGCGAGTCCGAGGAGGACGCCATCGCCGACCTGCAGGACGTGGGCCTGAAGGCCGAGATCGCCACGCAGCGGGCGTACTCGGACGAGGACAGGGGCAGCGTCGCCGGACAGTCCCCCGTCGAGGGCAAGCGGCTCGGCGAGGGGGACACGGTCACCCTGACGATCTCCAAGGGCCCGGAAATGGTCGAGGTCCCCGACGTCGTGGGCATGAGCGTCGACGACGCCCACCAGAAGCTCGAGGCCCGCGGCTTCGAGGTCGAGAACGACCGCGGCCTGCTCGGTATTTTCGGCGACACCGTGAAGAAGCAGTCCGTGAAGGGCGGTGACGAAGCCCCGAAGGGGTCGACGATCACCATCCAGATCCGCTGACGGGACAGGCACGCGCGCGTGCCACCCTTGACGGGTGAGCAGCACCGACACCGCATCCCGTAACCCGGTCGGCGGCCATGTCCCCGTCGCCGGCGGCCTGGCCTCCGTAGGGCTTTCGTACGCGCGCGAGCTCGGCGCCGAGACCGTCCAGGTCTTCGTCGCCAACCCGCGCGGCTGGGCGACGCCGCCCGGCAATCCGAAACAGGACGAGGCGTTCCGCGCGGCCTGCGCCGCCGAGGACATCCCGGCGTACGTCCACGCGCCCTATCTGATCAACTTCGGCTCGCACACCGAGGCGACCGTGGAGAAGTCCGTGGAGTCGCTGCGGCACTCGCTGCGCCGGGCCCGCGAGATAGGCGCGCTCGGCGTCGTCGTGCACACGGGTTCGGCGACCGGCGGCCGTGCGCGTGAGGTGGCGCTCGCGCAGGTGCGGGAGCGGATGCTGCCGCTCCTCGACGAGCTGACCCATGACGACGACCCGTACCTCCTCCTGGAGTCGACCGCGGGCCAGGGCTCTTCGCTGTGCTCGCGGACCTGGGACTTCGGGCCGTACTTCGACGCACTGGACGCGCATCCGAAACTGGGTGTCTGCCTGGACACGTGCCACATCTTCGCGGCGGGCCACGACCTGACGGGCCCCGCCGGCATGAACCAGACCCTGGACCTGCTGGTGGACACCGTGGGCGAGGGCCGCCTCAAGCTGATCCACGCCAACGACTCCAAGGACGTCGCCGGCGCACACAAGGACCGCCACGAGAACATCGGCTCCGGCCACATCGGCGCCGAGCCGTTCCGCGCGCTGATGGCCCACCCGGCGACCGAGAACGTGCCGCTGATCATCGAGACGCCCGGCGGCAAGGTGGGCCACGCGACGGACGTGGCCCGTCTGAAGGAGCTGCGGAAGGGCTAGAAGATCACTTGAGGAATACCCCCAGGGGGTATACGGTTCTTGTCGGCGACAGGAACCGCTCTCCGACGTTGGGGGAACTCATGCAGCACGAGACGCACGCCGGGCACGCACACCACGAGCAGCACGAGCACTCCGGTCACACCCACGTCGGGCACGGCCTCGGCAAGGTCAGCTGGTCCATGGCCGCGCAGGCGACCCTCCACTGCCTCACGGGGTGCGCCATCGGCGAGGTCCTCGGCATGGTGATCGGCACGGCGTTCGGCTGGGGCAACATGCCGACGATGATCCTGGCGATCGTGCTCGCGTTCTTCTTCGGCTACTCGCTCACGCTGCGCAGCGTCCTGAAGGCCGGCGTCGACTTCAGGACCGCGTTCCGGGTCGCGCTCGCCGCGGACACCCTGTCCATCGCCGTCATGGAGCTGATCGACAACGGCGTGATCGCACTGTGGCCGAGCGCGATGGACGCCCGTCTGTCGGACGGCCTGTTCTGGGGCGCGCTTGCGGCCTCACTGGCCATCGCCTTCGTCGTGACCACGCCGGTCAACAAGTGGATGATCGGCCGCGGCAAGGGCCACGCGGTGGTGCACCAGTACCACCACTGACGGATCGTACGACCACTGACAGACCGCAAGGGAAGCGCCAGGACTCAGAGCTCGGGGCCGTCCCCGGGCCCTTCCTGGTACGAGTAACGCTGCTCCCGCCAGGGGTCGCCGACGTTGTGATAGCCGCGCTCCTCCCAGAAGCCGCGACGGTCGGCCGTCATGTACTCGATGCCGCGGACCCACTTCGGGCCCTTCCAGGCGTACAGATGGGGCACGACGAGGCGGAGCGGGAAGCCGTGTTCCGCGGTGAGGAGTTCGCCGTCCTTGTGGGTGGCGAAGATCGTGCGGTCGGCGGCGAAGTCCTCGAGGCGGAGATTCGCGCTGAACCCGTACTCGGCCCAGACCATCACATGGGTGACGGCGGGCGCGGGCGGCGCCAGCTCGAGAATCGTCGCGGCGTGCACGCCGCCCCACTCCGCGCCGAGCATGCTGAACTTCGTGACGCAGTGCAGATCTGCCACGACCGTGCCGTAGGGCAGGGCGGAGAACTCCTCGTGGGTCCAGCAGCGCTTGTCCCCGTCGGCCGTGGCGCCGAAGACTCTGAACTCCCAGCGTTCGGGGCGGAACTTGGGCACCGGGCCGTAGTGGGTGACCGGCCAGCCCCGCTGGAGACGCTGTCCCGGTGGAAGCTCCGACTGCACTGCTCCCCCAGACTCGCGACCCACCGGCTGACCCATGCCTCCATCCTGACAGACCCCGGGCAGTGGCCGTGACCAGCGAGAGCCCGGCCACCTCCGAAAAGGGCAACTCCTACTAAGCATGCACTTACTGGACGGTTTTCGGTGCCGGTGCGAGGATGCGCGAAATCTGCCCAGTCCACCACGTGGAAGGAGCCTCTGCGATGCAGGGCGACCCCGAGGTCATCGAATTCCTCAACGAGCAGCTCACGGGCGAGCTGACGGCCATCAACCAGTACTGGCTCCACTACCGGATCCAGGACAACAACGGTTGGACCAAGCTCGCGAAGTACACCCGTGCAGAGTCCATCGACGAGATGAAGCACGCGGACCGGCTGACGGAACGGATTCTCTTCCTCGACGCCCTGCCGAACTACCAGCGGCTCTTCCACGTACGGGTCGGGCAGACCGTCACGGAGATGTTCCAGGCCGACCGCCAGGTCGAGGTCGAGGCGATCGACCGCCTCAAGCGCGGCATCGACGTCATGCGGGCCAAGGGCGATGTGACGTCGGCGCGGATCTTCGAGGACATCCTGGAGGACGAGGAGCACCACATCGACTATCTGGACACCCAGCTGGAGCTGATCGAGAGTCTCGGTGAGGCGCTGTACCTGGCCCAGCAGATCGAGCAGCCGGACAGTTAGCGGCCGCACATACTCAGGCGGAGCCTCAGGCGGCGTCCGGAAGGTCCACGAGGGCGTTGGGGTCGGCCGTCAGGACGGGCCTTCCCTGCTCGACCAGCTCGCGGCGCGGGCAGCTCCCACGGCCGAGCAGCGCCTGAATGCGGCGTACACACGAGCCGCAGTCCGTGCCGGCCTTGCAGGCCGACGCTATCTGGCGGGGGGTGCACGCACCGCCGTCCGCGTGCTTCTTGACCTGGTCCTCGGTCACACCGAAGCAGTTGCAGACGTACACGCGGTTCACCTCCCAGCGATCAGGACCGGTTCGTTGCTCCCGCCCTAATGAACGGTGAGGCTAACCTAACCTTACCCGCCGGGTGCGGAGCACAAAAGTGCCGTGGGGCGCGGATCGATGTGATCCGCGCCCCACGGCGATTTACTGCGGGATCACTGGTCGCGGTACATCTCCGCCACCAGGAACGCCAGGTCGAGGGACTGGCTGCGGTTCAGGCGCGGGTCGCAGGCCGTCTCGTAGCGCTGGTGCAGATCGTCGACGAAGATCTCGTCGCCGCCGCCCACGCACTCGGTGACGTCGTCACCGGTGAGCTCGACATGGATGCCGCCCGGGTGGGTGCCGAGCGCCTTGTGGACCTCGAAGAAGCCCTTGACCTCGTCGAGCACGTCGTCGAAGCGGCGGGTCTTGTGGCCCGAGGCCGCCTCGTACGTGTTGCCGTGCATCGGGTCGGTGATCCATGCGACGGTCGCGCCGGAGGCGGTGACCTTCTCGACCAGCTCCGGGAGCTTGTCGCGGACCTTGTCGGCGCCCATGCGGACGATGAAGGTCAGGCGGCCGGGCTCGCGGTCCGGGTCGAGGCGCTCGATGTACTGCAGCGCGTCCTCGGCCGTCGTCGTCGGGCCGAGCTTGATGCCGATCGGGTTGCTGATCTTCGAGGCGAACTCGATGTGCGCGCCGTCGAGCTGGCGGGTGCGCTCACCGATCCACACCATGTGGCCCGACACGTCGTACAGCTTGCCCGTACGCGAGTCCACGCGGGTCAGCGCCGACTCGTAGTCGAGGAGCAGCGCCTCGTGGGAGGCGTAGAACTCGACCGTCTGGAACTCGGCCGGGTCGGTGCCGCAGGCCCGCATGAAGTTCAGCGCGTTGTCGATCTCGCGGGCGAGCTGCTCGTAGCGCTGGCCGGACGGGGACGACTTCACGAAGTCCTGGTTCCAGGCGTGCACCTGGCGCAGGTCGGCGTAGCCGCCGGTGGTGAAGGCGCGCACCAGGTTGAGCGTGGAGGCGGACGCGTTGTACATCCGCTTCAGGCGCTCGGGGTCCGGGATGCGGGCCTTCTCGTTGAAAGCGAAGCCGTTGACCGAGTCGCCGCGGTACGTCGGCAGGGTCACGCCGTCGCGGGTCTCGGTGCCCTTGGAGCGCGGCTTGGAGTACTGCCCCGCGATACGGCCCACCTTCACGACGGGCACGGAGGCCGCGTACGTGAGGACGGCGCCCATCTGGAGCAGCGTCTTGAGCTTGTTGCGGATGTGGTCGGCCGACACGGCGTCGAAGGCCTCGGCGCAGTCGCCGCCCTGGAGGAGGAACGCCTCTCCCTTGGCGACGGCAGCCAGTCGGGCGCGCAGCTGGTCGCACTCGCCCGCGAAGACGAGCGGCGGATACGACTCGAGCTCCGCGATCACATCGCGCAGAGCCTCGGCATCGGGGTACTCGGGCTGCTGCGCCGCGGGCAGGTCTCGCCAGGTGTTGCCAGCGCTTGCGCTGGTCTTAGCGTTCACGGTCACATCCTCAACATTACGGGGTCAGGTCGGCTGTCCAGCCGACCGCTCACCCTTTGAGACGCGTCGTCCACAGATGAGCTGCCGATCGGGTAAGGTGCCGCTCATGTTCGCGCACACGACCCGTAACTGGTGGTGGACCGCTCACCCAGCGGCCCACTGACTGCGCGTACAGCGAAGCGAAGGCCGCCCGAGGGCGGCCTTCAGTGTTTTCCGGGACCTGGCCGTTCCTCTCCGCAACCGGAGTCCGGAAGAGGAATCACACGCCATGGATCTGTCCGAGCTGCTGCACGACGACCGCCCCTTCGCCCTGTTGCGCCGCCGCGCGCCCGGCCGCGACCACGACATCGTGGAGCTCCTGGTCGGCCCCGTGCACACCTACGAGCGACTCGCCGACATTCCGGAGGGCCTCGCCCTCGTGCCGTTCCGGCAGATCAGGGAGCGCGGCTTCGACGTCCGCGACGACGGCACCCCGCTCACGGTGCTCACCCCCGACCAGACGTACGAGCTGCCGCTGGCCGACGTCCTTGCGCAGCTGCCGGCCCATGACGTCCGCGTGTCGGACGGGGGCTTCGACGTGGACGACGCCGCGTACTCGGACATCGTGGAGCGGGTCCTGCGCGAGGAGATCGGGCAGGGCGAGGGCGCGAACTTCGTGATCCGGCGGACGTACGAAGGCGCGATCCGCGGGTTCGGGCGGGCGGACGCGCTCGCGCTGTTCCGGCGGCTGCTCGCCGGGGAGCGGGGCGCGTACTGGACGTTCGTCGTGCACACCGGAAATCAGCAGGGGACCGAAGGGACTTCCCCGGAAGGGCGGGGGCGGGCGACGGGCGGGCGGACGCTGGTCGGGGCGAGCCCCGAGGTGCATGTGCGGATGAGCGGCGGCACGGTCGTGATGAACCCGATCAGCGGGACCTATCGCTACCCGGCCGAGGGCCCGACGCCCGAGCACCTGCTGGATTTCCTCGCCGACGGCAAGGAAATCGAGGAGCTGTCGATGGTCGTCGACGAGGAGCTCAAGATGATGTGCACCGTCGGCGACATGGGCGGGGTCGTGATCGGCCCGCGCCTGAAGGAGATGGCACATCTCGCTCACACGGAGTACGAGTTGAGGGGCCGGTCCTCGCTGGACGTGCGCGAGGTGCTGAAGGAAACCATGTTCGCGGCGACCGTCACGGGGTCGCCGGTGCAGAACGCCTGCCGGGTGATCGAGCGGCACGAAGTGGGTGGGCGCGGCTATTACGCGGGGGCGCTCGCGCTGATCGGGCGGGACGCGGGCGGGGCGCAGACCCTGGACTCCCCGATCCTGATCCGTACGGCCGACATCGACGCAGGCGGGAAGCTGCGGGTGCCGGTCGGGGCGACGCTGGTGCGCGGCTCGGACCCGGCGAGCGAGGTCCAGGAGACGCACGCGAAGGCGGCCGGGGTGCTGGCCGCGCTGGGGGTGCGGCCCGGGCGGCCGCGCGGCGAGGGCGTGCGGCCCGCGCTCGCCGACGATCCGCGGGTGCAGGCGGCGCTCGACGGGCGGCGGGCTGCGCTGGCGCCGTTCTGGCTGCGGATGCAGGAGAAGGCGGCGGCCCTGGAGGGGCACGCGCTCGTGGTGGACGCCGAGGACACGTTCACGGCGATGCTGGCGCATCTGCTGCGGTCGTCGGGCCTCACCGTCTCCGTGCGGCGCTACAACGAGCCGGGGCTGCGGGACGCCGTGCTCGCCCACGAGGGCCCCGTCGTCCTGGGCCCGGGACCTGGCAACCCCTCCGACGAGACGGACCCGAAGATGCGTTTCCTGCGCGCGCTGACCGCCGAGGTGCTGCGTGATCACCGGCACGGCGTGCTCGGCGTGTGTCTCGGCCATGAGCTGATCGCGGCCGAGCTGGGGCTTGAGATCGTCCGCAAGGAGGTGCCGTACCAGGGCGCGCAGACGGACGTCGATCTGTTCGGGCGGACCGAGACCGTCGGGTTCTACAACAGCTTCGTGGCGCGCTGCGACGACGACGCGGCGATGGAGCTGGCCGCGCACGGCATCGAGGTGAGCCGGGACGCGGCGAGCGGCGAGGTGCACGCGCTGCGCGGGCCGGGTCGTGCCGGAGGCGCGCCAAAAAATGCAGTGGCGGGGGTTCAGTTCCACCCGGAGTCGGTGCTGTCGCTGCGCGGGGCGGACGTCGTGCGGGAGCTGCTGGGTCAGCTCTTGGGCGCGGAGGGCACGAGGACGTTCTCGGAGCGCCGGCCCGCCTGATAGTCGAGGACGTTGGCCACCGTGGTCTCGATGATCTGGCTCACCGCGTCCACGGTGTAGTACGCCTGGTGCGATGTGACCAGGACGTTCGGGAAGGTGACGAGGCGGGCCAGGGTGTCGTCCTCGACGACGTCGAGCGACTTGTCGAGGAAGAAGAGCCCGGCCTCGGCCTCGTACACGTCGAGGCCGACGCCGGTGAAGCGGCCCTCGCGCAGCTCGGAGACGAGCGCCTTGGTGTCGATGAGGCCGCCGCGGCTGGAGTTCACCAGGATCGCGTCGTCCTTCATGGTGCGCAGGGCGGCGCTGCCGACGATGCGCTCGGTGGCGGGGAGCAGGGGTACGTGCAGGCTGATCAGGTCGGCCTCGGTGAAGAGGCGCTCCTTGTCGACGTATTTCATGCCGAGTTCGACGCAGGCCGGGTTCTCGGCGATGTCCCAGCCGAGGAGCTTCATGCCGAAGCCGTGGGCGATCCGGGTGAACGCCTCGCCGATCTTGCCGGTGCCGAGGACGCCTACGGTGCGACCGCGCAGGTCGCGGCCCATCAGCCCGTCGAGCCTGAAGTCGAAGTCGCGGGTGCGGTTGGAGGCGCGGACGATGCGGCGGTTGACGGCCATCGCCAGGGTCCAGGCGAACTCGGCGACGGAGTACGGCGAGTAGTACGAGACGCGGGCGACGGTCAGGCCGAGGCGCTCGGCGACCTCGAGGTCGATGTTGTTGAACCCCGTGGAGCGCTGGGTGATCAGCTGCGTGCCTCCGGCGGCGAGGGTCTGCAGGACGCGGTTGTCCAGGGTGGCGTTGACGCTGGTGGAGATGATCTCGTAGCCGGCCGCGATGGGTGCCGTGTCCTCGTTGAGGAAGACGTCCAGGCAGCGGACCTCGTGATGACCCGCGAACGCCTTCTCCATGAGGGGCTTCTCGTCGGACTGCACGCCGAATGCGAGGATCTCCACGACTGCTCCCGTTTCTTCCGTATCGCGTCGTGTGTGCCGGTTACGGCGAATATACGGGCCGGGCAACCCCGTGACACCCGGGGGTGGGAGGACCTCGCCTCGCCCCACCCCCGGCGTCACCCCGGCCTCGCGCCTCAGCCGAAGAAGACCCCGACCTCCTCGTACAGTGCGGGATCGACCGTCTTCAGCCGGGCGGTCGCCTCGGCGATCGGCACCCGGACGATGTCCGTGCCGCGCAGCGCGACCATCTTCCCGAAGTCGCGGTCGCGCACGGCCTCGATGGCGTGCAGCCCGAAGCGGGTGGCGAGCCAGCGGTCGAAGGCGCTGGGGGTGCCGCCGCGCTGGATGTGGCCGAGGACCGTGGTCCTGGCCTCCTTGCCGGTGCGCCGCTCGACCTCCTTGGCCAGCCATTCGCCGACTCCGGAGAGACGGACGTGCCCGAAGGAGTCGAGCGTCCCGTCCTTGAGGACCATCTGCCCGTCCTTGGGCATGGCGCCCTCGGCGATGACGACGATCGGGGCGTACGAGGCCTTGAAACGGGAGGTGACCCAGGCGCAGACCTGGTCGACGTCGAAGCGCTGCTCGGGGATGAGGATGACGTTGGCCCCGCCCGCGAGGCCCGAGTGGAGCGCGATCCAGCCCGCGTGGCGGCCCATGACCTCGCAGACCAGGACCCGCATATGGGACTCGGCGGTGGTGTGCAGCCGGTCGATGGCCTCGGTCGCGATGCCGACGGCGGTGTCGAAACCGAAGGTGTAGTCGGTGGCGGACAGGTCGTTGTCGATGGTCTTCGGTACGCCGACGACGGGCACGCCGTACTCGTCGGTGAGGCGGGCGGCGACGCCGAGGGTGTCCTCGCCGCCGATCGCGATGAGCGCCCCGACCTCCTCCTTGGCGAGGGTCTCCTTGATGCGGCGGATGCCGTTCTCGACCTTGAGGGGGTTGGTGCGCGAGGAGCCGAGGATGGTGCCGCCACGGGGCAGGATGCCGCGCACGGCCGGGATGTCGAGCTGTACGGTGTCGCCTTCGAGCGGCCCGCGCCAGCCGTCCCGGAAGCCGACGAAGTCATAGCCGTACTCCTGCACGCCCTTGCGGACGATGCCCCGGATGACGGCGTTGAGCCCGGGGCAGTCGCCGCCTCCGGTCAGTACTCCGACCCGCATGGAAATGTCCCTTCGCCACAGCACTGTGAGCTGACACGGGTCACGCTAATAGTGATCCATGTCACTTCGGCAGCACGCGAAGGGTGAATTCCGTTGAAGAGTACGGAGGTTGACCTTTGTGTGGTGATCCTTCAGGAGGCGCGGGGGCGGTTACGCGTCGTCGAGGCCGCGCTCGATGGCGTACCGGACGAGCTCCACGCGGTTGTGCAGCTGGAGCTTGCCCAGGGTGTTCTGCACGTGGTTCTGCACGGTGCGGTGCGAGATGACGAGCCGCTCGGCGATCTGCTTGTAGCTCAGGCCCTTGGCGACCAGGCGCAGGACCTCGGTCTCGCGCTCGGTGAGCTGCGGGGCCTTGGGCGAGTCGGCGCCCGCGGCGGGCCCGGGTTCGGAGGCCAGCCGCCGGTACTCGCCGAGGACGAGGCCCGCGAGCCCCGGGGTGAAGACGGGGTCACCGGCCGCCGTGCGGCGCACCGCGTCGGTCAGCTCCTCGGTCGACGCCGACTTCAGCAGGTAACCGGTGGCGCCCGACTTCACCGCCTCCAGGACGTCGGCGTGCTCCCCGCTCGCCGACAGGACCAGGACGCGCAGGGCGGGGTTGGCGCCGACGAGTTCCTTGCAGACCTGCACGCCGGGCATCTTCGGCAGGTTCAGGTCGAGTACGAGGACGTCGGGCGCGGCGGCGCCCGCCCGGCGCACCGCCTGCTCGCCGTCGCCCGCGGTGGCCACCACGTCGAAACCCGCCTCGGCGAGGTCCCTCGCCACGGCGTCGCGCCACATCGGGTGGTCGTCGACCACCATGACCCTGATCGCGCCCGTGGCGGCACCCTCCCGCTGCTGCTCGGTCATCTTCCCGATTCCGCCTTCCCCCGTGAAACCTTCGGAACTCTCAGTTCGACCTCGGTGCCCTGTCCCGGCACCGAGATCAGCTCGGCCGTGCCGCCGATGTCCCGCAGCCGGCCGCGGATGGACTGGGCGACACCGAGCCGCCCCTCCCCCTCGGCCTGCGCGAGACGTCCTTCCGGGATGCCGGGTCCGTCGTCCCGCACCGTCACGATCACCGCGTCGGGCTCGTCCTCGACGAGGATCCAGGACCGGGCGTCCGCCCCCGCGTGCCTGCGCACATTGTCCAGGGCGGCACTGACAGCCGCCGCGAGCTCCTTCGCCGCGACCGGCGGCAGGACCACCGGGGCGCCCGGCTCGGCGAAGCTCACCCGCGCCCCGGCGTGCGGCGCGAGCAGCGACCTCAGATCGCAGGGCGTCGAGGCGCCGGGCAGGTCGTCCGGCTCTTCCACGCCCCGCACGAGCGCGCCCTGTGAGGCGTCCTCGGAGGCACGTGAGGCGGGCACGAGACCGCCTGCGACCAGGGTGCGCAGGGCGACCTCCTGCTCGCCGGCCATCCTGCCGAGCTCGGCGGCCTCGCCGCCCAGCGCGGCGCCGCGGCGCTGCACCATGGCGAGGACCTGGAGCACGCCGTCGTGGATGTCGCGGGCGAGCCGCTCCCGCTCACGGGTGGCCGCCTCGATCTCCAGGGCCCGGGCGAGGGTGCGCTCGGAGGCGCGGGCCACCTCGACGACATAGCCGATGGCGATCGACGCGATGCACACGAGCAGGACGTTGTGGAGGGTGTCGCGGCTGAAGGCGCCGCGCTGCACCACGTTCGCGACGCCGACGAGCAGCGAGGCGAACGCCGCCCACCGCCAGCCGCCCTTGACCGCGTACGCGAGGACCGCGCCGGCCGTCCAGATCGACGGCAGGGTCGGGCCACCGGCCACGATCCGGCTGTGCTCGACGGCGACCGGGGTGAGCAGGATGCCGGCGAGCGCGACGATCAGGTCGGCGGTGAGGAATCGCTTGGTGCAGCTCGCGGCGTTCGCGACGCGCGGCAGCGTGGCCAGGGTCCACACGACCAGGACCACGAAGTAGCCGATCGCCACCCAGGGGCGATCGAACCTGTCCTGCGCGGTGACGAACAGGCCGATCGCGTACAGCATCGTCAGCAGCCGGTACGCCGTCAGCGCGCGCCACAGCGGCTGCTCGACGGACATCCTCATCACGCGTTCGCGCCTGGCCACGCACCCACCCCCCGAACTGCGGCTCCCGGAACGACCGCTCCCAGAACGACGACGCGGCTAGGAGGCCGGCCGTTCCACGCCGCCGCCCTTGTTCTCCTTGGCTTCCTTCTCGGCCATGGCTTCCCGCTCCGCCTTGGCTTCCTTCTCCGCCTTGGCCTCGGCCTTCGCCGCGTCCGCGATCTGCCGCTTGGCGGCGGTCGCGTACATGTCGACGTACTCCTGGCCGGAGAGCTTCATGATTTCGTACATGACCTCGTCGGTCAGGGCCCGCAGCACGAACCGGTCGTGCTCCATGCCCTGGTAGCGGCCGAAGTCGAGGGGCTTGCCGATGCGGATGCCGGGGCGCATCAGCTTGGGCAGGACCTTGCCGGGGGGCTGGATCTTCTCGGTGTCGATCATCGCGACCGGGAGGACGGGCGCGCCGGTGGCGAGCGCCACGCGCGCGAGTCCGCCGGGCTTGCCGCGGTACAGGCGGCCGTCGGGCGAGCGGGTGCCCTCCGGGTAGATGCCGAAGAGCTCGCCGCGCTCCAGGACCTCGATGCCGCTCTTGATGGCGGCCTCGCCCGCGCCGCGCGAACCGGAGCGGTCCACGGGGAGCTGGCCGACGCCCTTGAAGAACGCGGCCGTGAGCTTGCCCTTCACACCGGGCGTCGTGAAGTACTCGGCCTTCGCGATGAAGGTGACCTTGCGGTCGAGCACCGCCGGCAGGAAGAAGGAGTCCGAGAAGGACAGGTGGTTGCTGGCCAGGATGGCGGGACCCTCGGCGGGAATGTTCTCGAGGCCCTCCACCCAGGGCCTGAAGCCGAGCTTCAGCGGCCCTCCGATGGCCACCTTCATTGCGCCGTAGATCAACCCACTGCCTTCCCTTGTCTGTGGATCAGACCATAACCCGCGCCGCAGCTCCGAGGCCCTACGACCCTGGTCGGTGTCAGCGCGGTCGCGTACGGTGAAGTACGCCCCGCAGTCCTGGGCGATCCCCCTCTCACGAACAGGAGACCGAAGGTGCCGGTCATTCCTGGAGCCGAGCCGTACCGCCACGAAGGCGGAGAGGTCGGCGTCCTCCTTTGTCACGGGTTCACCGGTTCCCCGCAGTCGCTGCGCCCCTGGGCGGAGTACCTCGCCGAGCGCGGCCTCACCGTCTCGCTCCCCCTGCTGCCCGGTCACGGCACGCGCTGGGAGGACATGCAGGTCACCGGCTGGCAGGACTGGTACGCGGAGGTGGACCGCGCCCTGCGCGAGCTGCTGGACCGGTGCTCCCAGGTCTTCGTCTTCGGTCTGTCGATGGGCGCCGCCCTCGCGCTGCGGCTCGCGGCGAAGCACGGGGACGAGGTGGCGGGCCTGGTCCTGGTGAACCCGGGGAACAAGGTGCACGGCCTCGCCGCGCACGCCCTCCCGGTGGCCCGGCATCTCGTGCGCTCGACGAAGGGGATCGCCAGCGACATCGCGAAGGAGGGCTCGTCGGAGATCGGGTACGACCGGGTGCCGCTGCACGCCGCGCACTCCCTGCGGAACTTCTTCCGCATCGTCGACCGTGAACTGCCGCAGGTGACACAGCCGTTGGTGGTCCTGCACAGCACCCAGGACCATGTGGTGCCGCCCGTCGACTCGGCCCGCGTCCTCAGCCGGATCTCGTCCACGGACGTCGAGGAGATCCTGCTGGAACAGAGCTACCACGTCGCGACGTTGGACCATGACGCGGACCGGATCTTCGACGAGAGCTATGCGTTCATCGGCCGGCTCGCCCCCAGTGTCGGTAAGGAAGGGACGGCCACCGGTGGCTGAGCAGGACCGACGTGAGCCCGCCGGCGACGAGAGCCGCGAGCCGGAGGACGCGTCCGCCGAGACGGCGGCGTCGGGCACGGCGCTGCCCGGTCCGGCGCAGCTCGGCAAGGAGCAGCAGCCCGGCGCAGACGCGACCGCGGCCGCCGGGGGCGCCGGCCAGCCCGTGGACGAGGACGTCGTCTGGGCCGCCATCGTCGCCGGGTACGGCGATGAGCCGCCGGACCCGCCGGGTGCCAAGCCGTTCAAGTCGATCGAGGACCTGGCCCTGCCCGACCCGGAGACGAACGGCTCGGAGACGGACGGCCCGGAGGCGAGTGGCTCGGAGCCGGACGCCCCAAAGCCCGGCAAGCCCGCGACGCCGCTCGGCTCCTCGGTCTCCTTCGCACCCGGCGTCGGCGGCCCCCGCGACTACCGGCAGGCCGAGCCGTCGGACAGCGACGACGAGGGCCACTTCGTGCCCCCGGAGCCCCCGCCGCTGCCCGAGGCGGACGTCACCGCCAAGTTCGCCTGGCTCGCCGTGATCGGCGGCCCGGTCCTGATGCTGCTGGCCGTGCTGCTCGGCTGGCAGATGACGTGGTGGCTCACGACGGTCTGCGTCGGTGGCTTCCTCGGCGGCTTCGGCACGCTCGTGATGCGTATGCAGGGCGACGATGACGACGACGATCCGGGGCGCGGCGCGGTCGTCTGACCCGCGTCAGCCCCGGGCGGCGGGAACCCTGAGGGCGGCCAGGACCGGCAGATGGTCCGTGGCCGCCCTCAGGTCGTCCTCGCTCACCCCCGGCATACCCACCGGGACCCCGCAGCCGAGGACCTCGACGCCCTGTGTCGCGAGGATCGCGTCGATGCGCTGATGCGGGTCGGCCGGTGTCGACGTGTACTCGCCGAGCCACGGCTTCGTGGCCCAGGTGTCCTGGAGAGCCTCCGCGAGGCGCCGGAACGTGCGGCCGCCGGGTCGTTCGTTGAGGTCACCGCCCGCGACGGCGTGCTCGACGCCGAGCGCCGCGAGCCGGTCGAGGAGCATCCCGCCCTGCGCGTACCGCTCGTCCTTCTGCAGGCTCAGATGGCAGCTCAGTACCCCGATCCTGGCGCCACCGAACCGGACGACGGCGGTCGCGAAACCGCGCCGGTGCAGTCCGGGGGTGAGGGGCAGCAGGACGTCCTCGGTGCGTTCGACGGTGGCGCGCAGGGAGCAGAGCAGAGCCGGGCCCGCCGCGCTCGCGCCGCCCGAGAGGATCACCAGGTCCGAGGCGGCCGCGAGCCGGGCGAGTTTCTTGCGCCAGCGGAAGAAGCGGGGCGCCTCCTGGATCAGGACCAGGTCGGGGGCGCAGGCCGCGATGACGCGGGCGAGCGCGGCGGTGTCGTCGCGCATCGAGCGGATGTTGTAGCTGAGCACCCGGACGACGGCCGAACCGTCGGGTTCGGTGCGGGAGTTGGGGAGTGATCCGGTGACCATGACGATCAAGATACGACGAACGCCCGCCGTTTCTCCGGGGAAACGGCGGGCGTTCGGTGGCTGAAGCAGCCGGTGTCACATGATCGGGTCGGGCTCCCGCGCCAGGTCCGCCGCTCCGACCATGCCCGCCTTGTTGCCGAGCTGGGCCGCGATGACGTCCGCCACGGGGCGCCAGTTGCCGCCGACCAGCCAGCGCTTGTAGGACTTGCGGATCGGGTCGAGGACGAGCTCGCCCTCGTCCGAGAGTCCGCCGCCGACGATGAACGCGGACGGGTCGAACAGCGAGGCCAGGTCGGCGAGGCCCGCGCCGGCCCAGCGGGCCAGCTCGCGGTACGAGTCGACGGCCACGGCGTCACCCTGGCGGGCGGCCATGGAGATGTGCTTGCCCTCGATGCCGTCCGGGGTGCCGTCGCCCAGGGAGAGCAGGAACTCCGCGTTCTCCGGGGTCGCGTTGGCGCGCTGCTTGGCGTAACGGACGAGCGCGCGGCCGGAGGCGTACTGCTCCCAGCAGCCCTGGCTGCCGCAGCCGCACAGCAGGCCGTCCGGGACCATCCGGATGTGGCCGAACTCGGCGGCCACGCCGAAGTGCCCGCGGCGCAGCTTGTTGCCGATGATGATGCCGCCGCCGAGGCCGGTGCCGAGCGTGATGCAGATGACGTTCCGGTGGCCCTTGCCCGCGCCGAACTTGTATTCGCCCCAGGCGGCCGCGTTCGCGTCGTTCTCGACGACGACCGGCAGGCCGACCCGCTTCTCGACCTCTTCCTTCAGAGGTTCCTGGCGCCAGTCGATATTGGGCGCGAAGTAGACCGTGGAGCGCTGGCGGTTGACGTATCCGGCGGCGCCGATGCCCACGCCGACGATCTCGTGTCCTGCCCGTGCGCCCTCGACGGCCGAGGCGATCGCGTCAACGATGGCCTCGGACGTGCTGGGAGTCGGCACCTTGAACGTCGAGAGGATGTTGCCTTCCTCGTCGACCACGCCGGCCGCGATCTTTGTGCCGCCGATGTCGACGCCGATGGTGAGTCCCATGAATCCCTCAGTTCGGTCGAGCCCCGCTACGGCCCACCGTACCCGAGCGGTCTTCAGTCGAGGTCGATGTGTTCACCTTTTGAAGGCCCCTCGGGGCCCTCGTCACGGGGGTCCGTGCCGTCCGCGGCGGCCCGTCCGGCCTGGGCGCCCGACGAGCGCTGGGTCCAGCGCTGCTCCTGGCGCTCGACGGCGGAGCGGTAGGCGGCGAGCAGCTCGTTACCCGCGGCCGCGAGGTGGTCGAAGACCTCGGGATTGCGCTCGACGACCGGCTCGACGGCCGCCTTCGCCTGCTTGACGACCTGGCTGACGACCTGCTGCGCGGTGCCCTGCGCGACCGCGCCGAGAAGGGGCGTCTGGAGCCCCGACAGCTTCTCGGCGACGGCGTCGACGAGCTTGCGCAGCTCCTCGGCGGCCGAGCCGGGCGGGGGCCCGTGCTCGGCACGGCGGCGGGCCTTCTCCTCCGCGAGGTCCTCGGCGCACGCCTTCTCCCAGGCGTCGGCGTCTGCCTCGGGTGCGGGCTGCTCGGTGGCGTCGCTCATGGCGGCTGACTCCTGCGAGAACGTATGTGGGTGGGTGCGTACCAGGAGGGGTGCGTACCTTCGACGTTACCCGAACGGCGGTAGTCCGTTCACCGTCCCCGCGGCCACAGGTCGGGGTCGGGGGTGAACCTGATGCGCAGGACGCCGTCGCGCAGGCCGGCGCCGGCGACGGTGCAGCGGCGCAGCGCCGACGGCAGGGAGACGATGCGGCGGAGCGGTCCGGCGGTCACGACGAGTTCGTCGCCGCGCCGCACCAGCCCGAGGTCCTCGCGGACGGCGCCGGGCAGCGGCAGGTGCCACACGAGGACGCCCTCGTCGGCGATGCGGTCCTCGACGGGCCAGGCGGTCGCGGCCGGCGCGGGCGGGACCGGCGGTGCGCCGAGCGCGGCCAGGTCGTCGGCGCCGCGCGGGTCACGGCCCAGATGGGGCAGCTCATGCACGTCGTGCGTGCCCTGCCAGGTGGCGACGATCTTGCGCTGGCGGGCGGCGGCGTCAGAGAGCCACGGGTCGGTGGAGCCGTCGGGGAGCACGCGGGAGGCGAGCAGCGCGTCGGCTCGCAGGCCGTGCAGGGCGAGGGCGGTGGTCGTGGCGAGCAGGGCGTCGGCCGCGGCGGGCGTGGGTTCGGCGACGAGGCGCACGGTCGTGTGCGGGTCCTCGATGACGGCCTGGGCGGCGGCAAGTTCGGTGTCCCAGCGGTCCGCCGTCTCGTACAGCCACTCCGCGGGCATGGGGACGCCGGCGAGGCGGCCGAGGAGGGGGCGCAGGGCGCGGGCGGCCTGGCGTTCCGGGGGGAGCAGGCGGCGCAGGTAGCGGCGCAGTTGTTCCGGCAGGGCGAGCAGGGCGAGGGCCTGCGGCGCCGGGGGAAGGTCGACGACGACGAGGTCGTAGGGACCGTGTGCGCTGTCGCGCAGGGCGCGGAGCAGGGCGAGCTCGTGGCTGCCGGGCAGCGGGGTGAGTTCCTCGGCGTCGAGGCGGGTGGCGCCCAGGAGGTCGAGGGCGGACGCGGCCTTTTCCTGGAGGCCGGCGAGGTCCTCGCGGAAGCGGTCCGCCGGGGCGAGACGTATCGCGGTGAGACCGGGTTCGACGGACGTCGGCGCCGCGCTCGTAGGGGTGGCGAGGGCGGCGCCGAGGGTGTCCGTGGGGTCCGCCGAGAGCACAAGGGTGCGGGCTCCGCGGCGGGCGGCGGTGAGGGCCGTGGCCGCGGCGGCGGTGGTCCGGCCGGAGCCGCCGGGGCCGGTTACCAGAACGGTGCGCATGGGGTGTGAGGCTACCTGGGACGCAGGTCGCCCCCGGCGGGCCGCCGGACGGAGACAGCGGGCCGCCGGACGGGGGCGCCGGGAGCTACTTCGTCTCCACGCGCTTCTTCAGGCCGGCGAGGGCGCGGTCGATGATGACCTTCTCGGCCTTGCGCTTGATCATGCCGAGCATGGGGATCTTGACGTCGACCGTGAGGCGGTAGGTGACCTCGGTGCCCGTGCCGGACGACTTCAGGAGGTACGTGCCGTCGAGGGAGCGCAGCATCTGGGACTTGACCAGGGTCCAGGAGACCTCGTTGTCCCCGGTCCAGGTGTAGGCCAGGGTCTGGTCGTCCTTGATCGCTCCGGCGTCCATGACGAGTCGCACCTGCTCGGCGCGGCCCGCGCCGTCCGTGGCGAGGACCTCGGCCTCCTTCACCTCTCCCGTCCAGTCGGGGTAGCGGGCGAAGTCGGCGATCACCCCCATGACATCGGCCGGTGCCGCCTCGATCGTGATGCTCGAGCTGGTGTGTTCCGCCATCGCGGTGGCTCCTCCAGATGCGGTCCGCTGAGGGGTGGTGTGTATCGCGTGAAGGCTACCGCGCACCGGCGGCGGCGCTGTCACCACTCCAGGGCCCAGGGCCTGCCCGAACCCGCGAAGTGGCCGACATTGACGCACTCCGTCGCCCCGATCCGCATGCGCCGGGCGAGCGGCTGGTGGACGTGGCCGAAGAGGGAGTACCGGGGACGGGTGCGCCGGATCGCCTCCAGGAGGGCGCGGCTGCCGCGCTCGAAGCGGCGCGCGACGGTGTCGTAGACGAGTTCGGGGACGTCCGGCGGGATGTGGGTGCACAGCACGTCGACCTCCCCGACAGCCTCGATCTTGGCGGCGTACTCCTCGTCGCTGATCTCGTACGGGGTGCGCATGGCGCTGCGCAGTCCACCGCCGACGAAGCCGAAGACGAGGCCGCCGATCTCGGCGCGCTCGCCGTCGAGGACGGTGGTGCCGGGTCCGGCGTACTCGGACCACAGGTGCGGGATGTCGACGTTGCCGTAGGTGGCGTACGTCGGTGTGGGGAACGCCGCGAAGAGCTCGGCGTACTGCTTGCGCACCGCCGTCTCGATGGCGGTCCCGCGATCGATCCCGGCCCAGAGCCCGGCGCCGAACGTACGTGCCTCCTCGAATCGGCGGGCGGTGCGCAGCTCGACGATGCGGTGCGCGTTCTCCACACCGAACAGGTCCGGGAAGATGCCACGCGAATGATCTGCGTAATCGAGGAAGAGCACCAGGTCACCGAGGCAGACGAGGGCGTCCGCCCCGTCTCCCGCCCGGGCGAGGTCTGTGGAGTTTCCGTGCACATCGCTGACCACATGTACGCGCATGCGATCACCCTAGAACTGTGTGGGAATCGTGGGTAGAGGGGGCCGGACCTGCGGTTACTTCCTATTCGCCGATTCGGTGGACTAGGGTCGGCGGAGCAGTTACACGGCGTGTGACGCAGCGAACATCTGGCCTGGACCCCCTACCGGAAAAGCAGTACCGGTGGGTAACGTCCGGGCAGTCCAGTAGTGCTCAGCATTTCAACCACTGGGGCTACCACTGCTTCAGCAGCTGAGCACCTGCCCGATCTTGGACCGCATCGTCGACTCACACAATGCCGTGGCGCCGGTGCCCTATGAGGAGCAGCAGTCTTGCGCGAGTTCAGCCTTCCGGCCCTGTACGAGGTCCCTGCGGACGGCAATCTGACCGACATCGTCCGCAGAAACGCCGCGCAGCACCCCGACGTCGCCGTCATCGCCCGCAAGGTGAACGGCACCTGGCAGGACGTCACTGCCACCACCTTCCTCGCGGAGGTGCGGTCCGCCGCCAAGGGCCTGATCGCCTCCGGCGTGCAGCCGGGCGACCGGGTCGGCCTGATGTCCCGTACCCGCTACGAGTGGACGCTCCTCGACTTCGCGATCTGGAGCGCAGGCGCGATCACCGTCCCGGTGTACGAGACCAGTTCCGCCGAGCAGATCCAGTGGATTCTCGGCGACTCCGGCGCCGTGGCCTGCGTGGTCGAGAGCGCCGGGCACGAGGCCACCGTCGAGTCCGTGCGCGACCGCCTCCCCGGCCTCGGCCACGTCTGGCAGATCGACGCCGGCGGCGTCCAGGAGCTGGACCGCGCGGGCGCCGGCGTCTCCGACGCGACCGTCGACGAGCGCAGCGCCGTCGCGAAGGCCGACGACCCGGCGACGATCGTCTACACCTCGGGCACCACGGGCCGCCCCAAGGGCTGCGTCCTCACACACCGCAGCTTCTTCGCCGAGTGCGGGAACGTGGTCGAGCGCCTCAAGCCCCTCTTCCGTACGGGCGAGTGCTCGGTGCTGCTCTTCCTGCCCGTCGCGCACGTCTTCGGCCGCCTGGTCGAGGTCGCCTCGCTGATGGCCCCGATCAAGCTGGGCCACGCCCCCGACATCAAGCACCTCACCGATGAACTGGCCGCGTTCCGGCCGACGTTGATCCTGGGTGTGCCGCGCGTCTTCGAGAAGGTCTACAACTCGGCGCGCGCCAAGGCGCAGGCCGATGGCAAGGGCAAGATCTTCGACAAGGCGGCCGACACGGCCATCGAGTACAGCCGCGCCCTGGACACCCCCAAGGGCCCGTCCATCGGTCTGAAGCTGAAGTACAAGACGTTCGACAAGCTCGTCTACTCCAAGCTGCGCGCCGTCCTCGGCGGCCGCGGCGAGTACGCGATCTCCGGCGGCGCCCCGCTGGGCGAGCGCCTCGGCCACTTCTTCCGCGGCATCGGCTTCACGGTCCTCGAGGGCTACGGCCTGACCGAGTCCTGCGCCGCCACCGCCTTCAACCCGTGGGACCGGCAGAAGATCGGCACGGTCGGCCAGCCGCTGCCGGGTTCCGTGGTCCGGATCGCCGACGACGGCGAGGTGCTGCTGCACGGCGAGCACCTGTTCTCGGGCTACTGGAACAACGAGGCCGCGACCGAGGAGGCGCTGGCCGACGGCTGGTTCCACACGGGCGACATCGGCACGCTCGACGAGGACGGCTACCTCCGGATCACCGGCCGCAAGAAGGAGATCATCGTGACGGCGGGCGGCAAGAACGTCGCCCCGGCCGTCATCGAGGACCGCATCCGCGCGCACGCCCTGGTCGCCGAGTGCATGGTCGTCGGCGACGGGCGCCCCTTCGTCGGCGCGCTCGTCACGGTCGACGACGAGTTCCTCGGTCGCTGGGCCGCCGAACACGGCAAGCCGGCCGACTCGACCGCGGTGTCCCTGCGGGACGACGCGGATCTCCTCGCGGCGATCCAGACGGCCGTGGACGACGGCAACGCGGCGGTCTCCAAGGCGGAGTCGGTGCGCAAGTTCCGCATCCTGCCGACCCAGTTCACGGAGGAGTCGGGCCACCTGACGCCGTCCCTGAAGCTGAAGCGGAACGTGGTGGCGAAGGACTACGCCGACGAGATCGAAGCGATCTACCGGGGCTGAGCCGTGCGGGGGCCCCGCCCCCGCACCCCCGCTTCCCTTGTCCTCGAACGCCGGACGGGCTGGATCATCCAGCCCGTCCGGCGTTCGGCGTTACAACAGCCCGCGCAGCCGCTCGGCCAGCAGATCCCACCGCCACCGCTCCTCGACCCACTCGCGCCCCCGCTCCCCCATGCGCCGCCGCAACTCCGCGTCGCCGAGGAGCGTGATGATCCGGTCGGCGGAGTCCTCCGCGTCGCCGCCCTTCACGACCCAGCCCGTCTCCCCGTCGAGCACCGCGTCCGGCGCGCCGCCGGAGTCACCCGCCACGACCGGCAGACCCGTCGCCGACGCCTCCAGGTAGACGATGCCGAGACCCTCGACATCGAGGCCCCCGCGCCGGGTCCGGCACGGCATGGCGAACACGTCGCCCGCCCCGTAGTGCGCGGGCAGCTCCGACCACGGCACGGCCCCCGTGAAGCGCACCGAGTCGGTGACGCCCGTCTCCGCGGCGAGCTTGCGCAGCTCCTTCTCGTACGGGCCCCCGCCCACCACGAGCAGCACCGCGTCCGGGACGGCCGCCAGGATCCGCGGCATCGCGAGGATCAGGGTGTCCTGCCCCTTGCGCGGCACGAGCCGCGAGACACACACGACGACGGGCCGGTCGGTCAGTCCGAGCCGCTCGCGCACCAGATCGCCGCCGGAGCCGGGGTGGAACGTCTTCTCGTCCACACCCGGCGGCAACTGCACCATCCGGCCCGCCGCGGCGGGCGTCAGGGCGGCGGCGATCCGCGACCGCGTGTACTCGCCGAGATATGTGATCGTGTCCGTCGACTCGCCGATGCGGCGCAGGAGTTGGCGGGACGCGGGCAGTTGCGCCCAGCCGGCCTCGTGCCCGTGCGTGGTGGCCACCAGGCGCTGGGCCCCGGCCTTGCGCAGCGCCGGAGCCATCAGGCCGAGCGGGGCGGCCGCGCCGAACCACACCGACGTGCAGCCGTGCTCCTTGAGCAGGCCCACAGCGCGCCGGGTGACGCGGGGCGTCGGCAGCAGCATCGTCGTACGGTCGCGCACGACGGTGAAGGGCTGCTCGGCGTCGAAGGCGGCGGTCGCCTCGACGCCCTCCCGGGTGCGCTTCCAGGTGGAGGCGTAGACGACGAGCTGCTCGGGGTCCAGGCGGAGCGCCATGTTGTGCAGGAACGCCTGGATGCCACCGGGCCTGGGCGGGAAGTCGTTGGTCACGATCAGGGTCTTGTGCATCGCCGCCGACAGTACCTAACGCGCCGGTGGGCCATGCTTCATGGCCCCTGCACAGTTCTGCCCGGCATCATGGCCCGAATGATGCCGAGAATCCCGGTCCCCGCGGTGCTGGTGTGGGCCGCGACCAGGGCGCTGCTCCTCCTGTGCGTCCTGAAGGTGATCACGGTCCCGGGTCCCGACGTGACGAGCGACGTCTCCGTCATCTACCGGAACTGGTACGGGATCCTGCGCACGGGCACGTTCCCGCTGGACGACGTCACCTGGCAGTACCCGCCGGCCGCCGCGGGCGCGATCCTCTCCCCCGCCCTGCTGCCGTTCCTGTCCTACGCCACCGCGTTCTTCGTGCTCGCCCTCCTCGCCGACGCGCTCACCTTCGGGCTCCTCGTGTACGCGGGCGGGCGGCCCGGCAGGTCGTGGCGCGGGGCGTGGGTGTGGGTCGCGGGCGTGCCGCTGCTCGGTCCGACCGCGTACGCCCGTTACGACGTCATGGTCACGGCGGTCGCGGTGGCCGCGCTGCTGGCCGGGGCCCGGCATCCGCGCGTCATGGGGGCGCTCACGGGGCTCGGCGCGCTGCTGAAGGTGTGGCCCCTGCTCCTGCTGCTCGGGACCCGTCGTGGCCGCGTCACACGGGCTTCCTGGGGCAGCGCGGCCCTCACGGCCGGCAGCCTGGTCGTCGCCTTCGCGGCGGCGATGCCGGGCTCGCTCGGCTTCCTCACCTCCCAGCGCGACCGCGGCACGGAGGTCGAGTCGCTCGGCGCGCTGGTGTTCCACGTGGCGCGGCAGTTCGGCTGGCCGGGTTCCGTCGGGCTGAACTACGGCTCGATGGAGTTCCTCGGCCCCTACGTGGACGTCGTGAGCGTGGTCGCGCAGGTGCTGACGCTGCTCGCGTTCGCCTGGCTCCTGATGTGGCGGCTGAGGGCGCGGGCCTGGGCGCCGGGGACGCTCGCGGACGCGGCGTTCGTCGCGGTGCTGCTGTTCACGACGACGAGCCGGGTGATCAGCCCTCAGTACATGCTGTGGCTGACCGGTCTGGCCGCGGTGTCGACCGTGTTCTCCGCGAGCCGGATGACACCGCCGGCCTGCCTGGTCGTGGCGGCGTCCCTCGTGACGTTCCTGGAGTTCCCGCTCGGCTTCGGACACGTCGTGTACGGCGACGGACTCGGCCTCGCCCTGATCCTCGTACGCAACGGCCTGCTGGTCGCCGCCTCCCTCACCGCCGCCCGGCGCCTGTGGCGGCAGACGGTCACGGAGCCGCGGACGCGCGAACAGGCGCTGCCTCCCCGGGCGGCCCGCGACGAGACCCTGCTCACGTCATGACCCCGCCGGCCGGTCAGCCGAGCTGGGCCCGCAGATAGTCCCGCCAGTCCGCCGTGAACTTCTCCTGCGTCGTCCCGAGCACGCTCACCATCGCCTCCTCGACCGCCCCGGTCCGCCGCTTGTGCTTCCCCACGGCGCGGTAGAAGTCGTTCAGTTTCGCCTCGCCCCAGCGGTCGGCGATCATCCGGCAGGCCAGCCACCCGCCCTCGTACGCCTGCGCGAGCCGTCCAGCGTCGCCGGAGAACCCGAAGTCCGGGTCGGTGGGGAGCGCGGCCGGCAGCCGGCCGAGCCGCACCGCGCGCTCCAGTTCCGGCGCGGCCTGCCCCGCGGAGCGGCCGGTACCGCGGTAGCCGACCCAGTCCGCGTAGCCCTCGGACAGCCACAGCGGAGTCGCGCCCGACGTCGCCGCGCGGGTGGCGACGTGGGTCGTCTCGTGCGTGAGGACGACCTGCTTGCCGAAGGAGCCGAGCACGCCGTACGCGTCCGGGTTCACGATGATCCGGTCGGCCGGCGTCCGCCCCGGCGCCCCCGCCTCGCCGGTCGTCACCGCGGCGATCCCCCGGTACCCGGCGGCGGGTGACCCGAGCAGCGCCCCCATGCCGTCGAGGGACTTCGGGACCAGGACCACGACCCGCTGGGCCCAGCCGGTCCCCCAGGCGTCGCTCACGGCGGGCACGGCCTCGTCGGCTAGGTCCGCGTAGCCGCTCAGTGCGCCGTGGGACCTGCCGACGCCGAGGACGAGACTGTGCACGCCCCGCTCGACGACGACCCTGCCCTGTTCCCAGAGCTGCTCGCCGGCGTCCGGGGCGGGCCGGTCGGAGGTCACGTACCAGCGGCCCTCGCGCAGTTCGAGCTCGAGGGAGCGCCCGGAGACGACGGGGGCGCTGTCGTAGCCCTTGATCCGGTAGCGCAGTTCCGCGCCGGCCGTGGCATGGCTGCCGGAGCGGTCCAGGCGCGTGAGCCGGTACGTCCAGGAGGTCAGCGGGACGTCGGTGAGGTTCGCCGGGACCGCGGCGTCCGCGCTGCCGGTGGCCCGGTACGCGGCCGGATCCCGGGCGAGGACGGCGTCGGCCCTGCGGTCGAGGGTGTGCTGCACATCGCCCCGCGCGGTGTCCTGCGCCACTCCCCCGCTGCAGCCGACGAGCCCGGTGAGCAGGGCGGTCACGGACAGCAGGGCGACGCACGCCCCCGCTCCACCCGCACCACGCCCACGACCAGCCATCCTCCCGATCGTACGGCGCCTGCCGCGACCGCTCAGACCCGTGTCACGGACGACACGGGCATCATGCCCACCGGGTCGTAGCGCACGGGCGCGCCGGGGTAGGGGGCGTGGATGACCTGGCCGTTGCCCACGTACATCCCGATGTGGCTGGCGTCCGAGCGGTAGGCGACGAGATCGCCGGGCCGCGCCTCGGACAGCGGCACCTGCCGGCCCGCGTACCGCTGGGCCTGAGAGGTGCGCGGCAGGCCCACGCCCGCCCGCGCGTACGACCACTGCATGAGGCCCGAACAGTCGAATCCGGAGGGCCCGTTGGCGCCCCACACGTACGGCTTGCCGACCGCGGACATGGCGGCGGCGACCGCCGCGGCGGCCCGGCCGGACGACGGCACGCCCGCGCCCGACAGGTCGGGGATGCCGTCGCGCACGCCACCGCGCGAGGCGCGCTCGTAGGCCTCACGCTGCGAGGCGGGCAGGGAGTTGAGCAGGCGGCGGGCCGTGGCGAGCTTGTCCTCGACGGCCCGCTTGTGCCGGGCGACGGCCTTGCGGGAGCGCTCCAGGTCGACGAGTTTGAGGGTGGCCTCGGCGCGTTCCTGGGACAGGTCGCGCTGCGCCCGCTGCAGTTCGGTGAGTTCGCCGGCCTGGCGGGCGGTGATGCGGTTGAGGACGGACGCCTTGTCGAGATAGCCGTCGGGGTCCGACGACAGGAGCAGGGCGAGAGCGGGGTCGATGCCGCCCGAGCGGTACTGGGCGCCGGCGAGCGAACCGAGGGCGCCGCGCATGGTGTTGATGCGCTCCTGCCCGCGGGCGACGCTGCCTTGCAGGTCCGCCAGTTCGTCGCGGAGCTTGCCGGCGCGCTCGTCGGCCTTGTTGAACGCCTCGGTGGCCTGCTCGGCCTGCTCGAAGAGGCGGTCGACCTCGGCCCGGGTGCCGGACGGGCGGTCCTGTGGCGCGGCGCCTGCGGGGGCGGCGGTGAGCCCGGCGGCGGTGGCCGCCACGGCGGACACGGCCGACAGGAGGCTGACAGTGGAGCCGCGCGCGCTCCGGTCGAGGCCGGACTGTGCGGGACGGCGATGTGACCCCACGAGTAGCCGCTCTCCCTTCCACTGACGAACGACCCCCGGCCGGAGAACCCGGTCGGGGGAATGCGGGGCGACAGTAGCCGCGAGGGGCGGGCGCGGCCAACGACCGCTGCGGGCGGAAAACGCGACGCCCCGCCTATGACGCAGGTCATGGGCGGGGCGTGGGGTCAGCGGGTGATGCCGGAATTCGCCCGAACGGGCGCGCTTTCTCGTGGCGCTCGCCCGGCGGATCCGGGCCGGGTCCTCAGCCGGACAGGCGGACGCCGAACATGAAGGAACCGACGGTGCTCATCGACTCGTAGCGCACGACGGCGCCGGGGTGCGGGGCGTGCAGCACCTGGCCGTTGCCGGCGTACAGGCCCACGTGCGCGAGGTTGTTGAAGAAGACCAGGTCGCCGGGCTTGAGCTGGCTCATGCCGATCTTCGTGCCGTCGTTCTGCTGCGTGTACGTGGTCCGGGTTATGCCCACACCGGCCTGTCCGTACGACCACTGGGTGAGCCCGGAGCAGTCGTAGGAGTTGGGGCCCGTGCCGCCGGAGACGTACGGCTTGCCGAGCTGGGTGGCGGCGGCGCTCAGGGCGGCGGCGCCGCGCTTGGAGGCCGGGACCTCGTTGCCGAGGTCGACGCGGGCGCCGGCGGAGCGGCTCGCGCGGGCGTCGTCGGCGGCCATCTTCTGCCGCTCGGCGGCGGTGAGGGTGTTGAGGAGCTTCTGCGCGGCGCTGAGCTTGCTCTGGACCTGCTGCTTCTTCTTGCCGAGTTCCGTGCGGGTGTCGGCGAGGTCCTTGAGCTTGTCGGCGGCCTCCTGGCGCTCCTGCGCCAGCGAACGCTGCTTCTCCTGGATCTTCTTCAGGCCCTCGACCTGCTGACCGCTGAGCTGGTCGAGCGTGGAGGCCTTGTCCAGGAAGTCGTCCGGGTCGGCGGAGAGGAAGAGCTGGACGGAGGGGTCGATGCCGCCGGAGCGGTACTGCGCACTGGCCATCGAACCGAGGCCGGAGCGCAGCTCGTTGAGGTCCTCCTGGCCGCGGGCGACCTTGTCCTGGAGGTCGCCGATCTCCTTCTCGAGCTTCTTCTGCTTCTCCTTGGCCCCGTTGTACTTGTCGGTGGCCTTCTCCGCCTCTTCGTAGAGCTTGTCGACCTTGGCCTTGACCTCGCTCTTGGTCGGCTTCGGCGCGGCCTGTGCCGCCTGCGACGTGAGGGCCACGGCGGCGGCGGCGGTTGCGGTGAGCACGGTCACACGGGTGCGGCTCGGCTGCTTGGGTCGACGGTGGGACGCCACGAAGGCGAGCTCCTTCTTCCTCCAGCCGCCTACCGACACGCCGGTGGGCGGTGACCCTCTGCCGTCACTCCCGATGAGCGATCACCCGAGCGGAGGTTCGAGGCCAGACCTTAGTGACCTTCCTGTGATCAGTTCAAATCCTGACGGGAAAAAAGTCGGTCACCGAGCGCATTCTTTGCATTCAACTCACGTGCGGTAATGCTCGTTTGACACTACGTTGCGTAAACGATCCGCCAATTCGGGCATCAGGCCCAGAGGTTACGTATGAGACCTACGTTGCCTATGCGGCGAAGGGCCGAAACCTGCGCGGCGGTCGGTCAGCCGTGCGAGAGACGCTTCAGGAGCATCACGGAGGCGACGGGACGGGCGCCCGACCTGGCGACCCCGTCGGCCACCTCGCGGTCCGTGGAGACGACCACCACGGGCCGTCCGGAGGGCTCGGCACGCACCAGCTGGCGGATCAGTTCGTCGGCGGTCACACCCGCCTTCGAGAAGAGCACGCGCACCCCGCGCGGCGGCGCGAGCAGTACGGGCGCGACGAGTTCGGCCCCGTCGAAGACACAGGTCACCTCGGCGCCGGTCTGCGCGGCGAGCCGGGAGAGCGAGCCGAGCAGCCTCAGCCGCTGCTTCTCCAGCGGCATCGTCGGATAGCCGGTCTTGGTGACGTTGTAGCCGTCGACCACGAGATGGGCCTGCGGCAGAGCGAGCAGCTGGTCCAGGATGGCGGGGTCGTGCTCGGACAGGGCACGGGCCGCGATGTCCTTGGGCGACATCCGCCCGGGTTCGACGGCGTCCACGGTCTCGGCAGGGCGCACGGACACGGGCGGCAGCGCCAGCTCGCGGCGCAGCCCCTGGGCTGACTCCAGGACGGTGTCGAGCAGCAGCCGCACCCGCATGTCCTCGACGCTGCGGCCCTCGCGCGCCGCCTTGCGCGAGGCCTCGAGCGCCGCCTCGGTCTCGCCGAGCCGGGCCTTGAGCCGTCGCGTCTCGCTGTCGGCGGCGGACAGCTGCGCATGCGTCTCGGCCCGCACGGCCTCGGTCTCGCCGTGGACCTTGCGCAGGGCCGCCTCGCCGCGCTTGACGTCACTGAGCGCGCTGCGCAGCTTGCGGTGGAGGGAGTCGGCCTCCTTCTTCGCCGACTCCAGCTCCGCGCGCAGCCGTTCGGTCTCGGACCTGGCCTGCTCACGGGCGGCCTCGACCTCCGCGCGCAGCCGCTCCAGCTCGGCCTTCGCCTCCTCGTCGGCGCGCTCGGCGTCGGCCCGCACGGCCTCCTCGCCGGCGGCCGCTACGAGCTTCACCCAGCCCGTGGGCCGCAGCACATAGGCCGCGGCGGCCACGTCGAGGGGGTCGGCGGCGGGCGGCGGCGCCCCTGAGTCCAGGGCGCCGGCGAGCTCCGGCTGGGCCTCTCTGAGACGTTCGCCGATGCGCTGGCGGAAGAGCGTGTCGCTCTCCACGGCGGCGGCCATCGCATTGCCGGCGAACTTGGCGCGCCGGGTCGGGGTGAAGCGCGCATACTGCCGCAACTGGGGCGGCAGTTCGGCGACCGTCAGCCCGCCGAAGCCGTCCGAGACGATCTGCACGACCCGGCGCCGCACGCCTTCGGGCAACGGCCGGTCGAGCACCTCAGCGGCGCCGTCCCCGGCCTCCCCGCCTTCGCTCTCCACCATCCGTCACCCCAATGTCCGTAATTTCTGGGGGTTCGGCTCCCTCTCAGGAGCCGGCACCCGGCCTGTCCACGAGTTCGACCTGATCCACCGCGTTGCACCAGCGGCAGCGGACCGACTCGATGGTCTCACTGACCACCTCGCGCTCCTCGACCTTCGGGTCACCGGCGAGGTCGAGGTGAACGTATTCGACGACCTTCGACGAGCGGGTCACGTCGAAACGCGTGAGGTTGCCGCAGAGAGTGCAGCGCCAACGGGTCTCGGCGGTCGGCAGGGGAACCGTCATCGGGGCTGTCGCCTTCTTTCGGGGTCGTACGTTTTCCGTGGTGCGTGGTGCTCGTAACCCTACGGCCTGGCGGGGACCCCCCGCGCGGGCGTCCACAGTGGGGAATCCCGGCAGGCCGTCTGGGCAGGTGTGCACCGTTACGTCATGATCTGGCACATGATCGACAATTGGGGTGCGGCGGCGGGCAGGACGGTCAGGACGGCCGTCAGGAACCAGCCGGCACCGGTGACGTACGGGCTGATCGTGCTGTGCTGCGTGGCCTTCCTGCTGTCCCCGGCATCCGGGTTCAACCCCGTCTACGGCACGGGCGACCGGCTGCTCGCCGCACAGAGCGACTACTTCGCCCGCTGGGGCGTGATCCCCTCCCAGCTGCTCACCGGCTCCCCACGCGCCGCGCTCACCACCGTCACGGCCCTCTTCGTCCACGGCAGCTGGCTGCACCTGCTCGGCAACATGCTCTTCCTGTACGTCTTCGGCGCGATGGTCGAAGAACGTATGGGCCACCTCCAGTTCGCGCTCTTCTACCTGCTCTCCGGCTGCGTGGCGCTGCTCGGCTACGCGATCGCGCACGCGGGCTCCGGGCAGACCCTGGTGGGCGCCTCAGGGGCGATCTCCGCGGTGCTCGGGGCGTTTCTGTATCTCTTCCCCGGGGCGCGCGTGACGAGCCTGTTCCCGTTCCTGTTCTTCCTGCCGCTGCGGTTTCCCGCGTGGGTGGTGCTGCCGTTCTGGGTGGCGCTCCAGTGGGCCGCGGCGGGCCAGGGCAGCCGGGGGCCCGGGGTGGCGTACCTGGCGCACCTGGTCGGGTTCTCCGTCGGGTTCCTCTACGCCTGGGTGCGCTACAGAGGAAAAAGGAGGGGTGCGCAGAGCGCTTCTGCGCAAGGGCGGGGGCGGGAGACGGGAGGGCTAGAGTGAAAGCAGCCCCAGCCACGGCCACCGAGGGAGACAGCCAGCCGTGATCACCGCGATCGTGCTCATCAAGACCAGCGTGGACCGGATCCCCGAGATCGCCGAGTCGATCGCCGCCCTCGACAGCGTCAGCGAGGTCTTCTCCGTGACCGGTACGTACGACCTGATCGCCATGGTGCGCGTCGCGCGCCACGACGACCTGGCGGACGTCATCCCCGGGAAGATCAGCAAGATCCCGGGCGTGGAGGCGACGGACACGCACGTCGCGTTCCGCACGTACTCGCAGCACGACCTGGAGGCGGCGTTCGCGATCGGGCTCGACTCCTGATCCTGTCCGCTTGACGACCGAAGGCCGCCCCGAGGGGCGGCCTTCGTCATGTCCGGTGCGGTGCGCGGATCACACCGCGGGGACGCAACGCCCGTCCTCCGTGCGGTAGTTCCAGCGCGCGCCGTCGCGGACCAGCTCGGTGACGGCGCGGACGAAGCGCTCGACGTGCTCGTCCGGGGTGCCGGCGCCGAAGCTGACACGGATCGCGTTGAGGGACTTCTCGCCGGGCGCGGCCTCGGGCGCCCCGCACTCCCCCTGCGACTGCGGGTCGCTGCCCAGCAGGGTGCGCACGAGCGGGTGGGCGCAGAAGAGGCCGTCGCGCACGCCGATGCCGTACTCGGCGGAGAGCGCGGCCGCGAAGTGCGAGCTGTTCCAGCCGTCGACGACGAAGGAGATGACGCCGACGCGCGGGGCGTCGTCGCCGAACAACGAGAGCACCTTGACCTCGGGCACGGCGGCGAGACCGTCACGGACCTTGCCGATCAGGTACTGCTCACGGGCGACGAGCGAGTCGAAGCCCGCCTCGGTGAGGGCCTTGCAGGCGGAGGCGATGGAGTAGACGCCGATGACGTTCGGCGAACCGGCCTCGTGGCGGGCAGCGCTGTCGTGCCACTCGACATCCACACCGCCGTCGGCGCGCCGCGCGACCTTGCGGGAGGCGCCGCCGCCGGCAAGGTAGGGCTCGGATGCCTGGAGCCAGTCGGCGCGGCCGGCGAGGACGCCGGAGCCGAAGGGGGCGTACAGCTTGTGCCCGGAGAAGGCGATCCAGTCGACGTCGAGGTCCTGGATGTCGACGGGGTGGTGCGGGGCCAGCTGCGCGGCGTCGAGGACGACACGGGCGCCATGGGCATGGGCAGCGGCGGCGAGTTCACGGACGGGCCACAGCTCGCCGGTGACGTTCGAGGCGCCCGTGACGCACACCAGGGCGGGCCCGTAGGGGTCGCGGTCGGCGAGGGCGCTCTCCAGGGTCTGGACGGCCTCGCCGGGCGTGCGCGGCGCGTTCAGGTACGTCACGCGGGCGTCGCGCCACGGCAGGAGCGAGGCGTGGTGCTCGGTCTCGAAGACGAAGACCTCGCAGTCGGCGGGGAGCACGGCGGCGAGCAGGTTCAGCGAGTCGGTGGTCGACCGGGTGAAGATCACCTGGTCGTCCGCGCGGCAGCCGAGGAACTCGGCGACGGTCACGCGGGAGTTCTCGAAGAGGTCGGTCGACAGCTGCGACAGGTACCCGGCGCCGCGGTGCACGCTGCCGTAGTAAGGCGCGTAGGCCGCCACGTCGTCCCAGACCCGCTGGAGCGCCGGGGCGCTGGCCGCGTAGTCGAGGGCCGCGTAGGTGACCTCGCCACCGGTGACGAGCGGAACGGTGACATCCCGGCCGAGAACCGGCAGAGGGGTACAAAGCGACTGGTCGGCGGCAACGGTGGAGACAGACATGGCGAACTCCCGTGAGAGGTAAGCGAATTGACCGCGCCGGAGCCGATGGCTCGACGGCGCAGCCGAAAAAGAAAAGGGGTGTGCGGAGGTGGGGCGGAGATGCCCTATCGCATTCGCTTGCTCACGAGACTGCTCCCTTGAGGACCAGGACCCCAGGGTGTGCAGGGGTCCGCGCTTGCAGAGCACCTTGCTGTGCACTGCCTGGTCTTCACCCGGGGCACCCCGCCACGGACGGAGGGTTGCCGGACAGCGAGCCGGGGCCTAATCGCTGTCACTCATGACCTGCCGAGAAGTATGCCAGCTGATCGCTTCATCGCAACAGCGTGTCCGCATCCCGGACGGAGAGTGGTGGGGAGGCACCGGCCGGCGCCTCCCCACCTTGTCTTCCTTACGCGCTCACGCGTTGCTGGCCGCCACCCAGCGCTCCAGCGTCCGCTTCGCCGAGCCCGAGTCGATCGACTCGGCGGCACGTGCCATACCGGTCCGGATCTGGTCGGTCAGGGGGCCGTCGCCGGGCGTGAGAGCGACGAGCGCCGCCGCCGAGTTGAGGAGGACCGCGTCCCGCACAGGGCCCCTCTCACCGTCCAGGAGACGGCGGGCGACCTCCGCGTTGTAGGACGCGTCGGCGCCCCGCAGCGCGGACACCGGCACCAGATCGATGCCGACGTCCCGCGGGTCGAAGGTCTCCTCGCGCACGGCGCCGTCACGGACCACCCAGATCCGCGAGGTCGCCGTCGTCGTCAGCTCGTCCAGGCCGTCGTCGCCGCGGAAGACGAGGGACGAGTGGCCACGCTCGGCGAAGACGCCGGCCACGATGGGCGCCATCCGCGCGTCGGCGACCCCGACGGCCTGGGCCCGCACCTTGGCCGGGTTGGTCAGGGGACCGAGGAAGTTGAACGTCGTGCGGATGCCCAGCTGGCCGCGCGCCGCCGCCACGTGCCGCAGCGCGGGGTGGAACTTCACGGCGAAGCAGAACGTGATCCCGGCCTCCTCCGCGACCTCGGCCACCCGCTTCGGCGTGAGCTCCAGGTTCACGCCGAGCTTCTCCAGGACGTCCGAGGCGCCGGAAGACGACGAGGCGGCGCGGTTGCCGTGCTTGACGACCTTGGCGCCCGTGCCCGCGATGACGATCGCCGACATCGTGGAGATGTTGACCGTCTTGGCGCCGTCGCCGCCCGTGCCGACGATGTCGACCGTGTCGCCCGGGACCTCGATCACGTTCGCGTGCTCGTACATGGCCCGTACGAGGCCGGAGATCTCCTCCACGGTCTCGCCCTTGGCGCGCATGGCCACCGCGAACCCTGCGATCTGCGCGTCCGTGGCCTCGCCCCGCATGATGCGGTCCATGGCCCAGGCCGTGTCGTCAGCGCTCTGGTCGCGCCCTTCCAGGAGGCCGTTCAGGATCTGGGGCCAGGAACGGCCCGCCGCGGTGTTGCCTCCTGCGGGGGTCACAGCATTCATCTGCCGCTCCTGGTTTTTCGTGTGTATGGGAACAAGGCCACCCTATCCACCCCTGAGAGCGGCAAAGAGCCCCGTCCAGTGCCTGGACGGGGCTCTCAACGTGGCGACCATGGGGTCAGGTCAGGTGATCAGTGGTGGCCGTGGCCGCTGGTGATCTCCTTGTACTCCTCGACAGTCGGCTTCGGGATCTGGCTCTCCTCGCCGTACATCCCCTCGGAGAGCTTGGCCCGCAGCTTCTCCGTACCGGACACCTTGCGCTCCACACCGTTCTCGTCGACCGTCGGGCCGATCTCGAGCGGCGCGTACTGCTCGTGCGCGGTGAGGGTGTGCAGGGCGTCGGAACCGAGCGGCTGGTGGACCTCGATGAACTCACCGTGCGGCAGGCGCTTGATGATGCCGGACTCGCGTCCGTGCAGCACCTTGTCCTTGTCGCGGCGCTGGAGGCCGAGGCAGATCCGCTTGGTGGCGACGAAGACCAGCACGGGCACGATGAAGAACCCGATGCGCACGAACCAGGTGATCGCGTTGATCGACAGGTGGAAGTGCGTGGCCCAGAGGTCGTTACCGCCACCGACGAGCAGGACGAAGTACCAGCTGATCCAGGCGGCTCCGAACGCGGTCCGGGTCGGGACGTTGCGCGGGCGGTCCAGGATGTGGTGCTCGCGCTTGTCGCCGGTGACCCAGGACTCGATGAACGGGTAGACCGCGATGGCCACCAGGACCAGCGGGAAGATGATCAGCGGGATGAACACACCCAGGACGAGCGTGTGACCCCAGAGGTTGATCTCCCAGCCCGGCATGAAGCGGATCAGGCCTTCGGAGAAGCCCATGTACCAGTCGGGCTGGGCGCCGGTGGAGACCTGGTCGATCCGGTACGGGCCGATGGCCCAGATCGGGTTGATCGACGCGATCGCGGAGACGGCCGCGATGACACCGAAGACCAGGAAGAAGAAGCCACCCGCCTTGGCCATGTAGACCGGCAGCAGCGGCATGCCGACGACGTTCTTGTTCGTCTTTCCGGGGCCCGCGAACTGCGTGTGCTTGTGGTAGAAGACCAGGATCAGGTGGCCGACCACCAGGCCGAGCATGATGCCCGGCAGCAGCAGGATGTGGACCGAGTAGAACCGCGCGACGAAGTCGCCGCCCGGGAACTCGCCGCCGAAGAGGAAGAACGACAGGTACGTGCCGACGATCGGCACGGACAGGACCGCGCCCTCCATGAAGCGGACACCGGTGCCGGAGAGCAGGTCGTCCGGCAGCGAGTAACCGGTGAAGCCGGTGAACATGCCGAGGACGAACAGCAGGAAGCCGAACAGCCAGTTGACCTCACGGGGCTTGCGGAACGCACCCGTGAAGAACACGCGCATCATGTGCACGAACATGCCGGCGAGGAAGATCAGCGCCGCCCAGTGGTGGATCTGCCGGATCAGCAGACCACCGCGCACATCGAAGGAGATGTGCATGGTCGAGTTGAACGCCTCGGACATCAGCTGTCCCTGCAGCGGGACGTAGCTGCCGTGGTACTCCACCTCGTTCATCGACGGGTGGAAGAACAGCGTCAGGTACACACCCGTGAGGATGATGATGATGAAGCTGTAGAGGCAGATCTCACCGAGCATGAAGGACCAGTGGTCCGGGAAGATCTTGCGCATGTTGGCCTTGGCCAGGGAGTAGATCCCGAGCCGGCCGTCCGCCCAGTCGGCCACCCGCTCACCGGCGGGCGCCTTCTCACGCGAGGACGCGTCGTTGGTCGTCGTAGTGCTCATCCGCGCTCCCAGAAAGCAGGACCGACGGGCTCTGCGAAGTCGCCGAGCGCCTGCAGGTAACCCTCGCCGTTCACGCCGATACGCAGCTGCGGGAGCGCGTGGCCGGCGGGACCGAAGATGACGCGGGCGCCGTCGGAGAGGTCGAAGGTGGACTGGTGACAGGGGCAGAGCACGTGGTGCGTCTGCTGCTCGTACAGGGAGATCGGGCAGCCCACGTGGGTGCAGACCTTCGAGTACGCGACAACGCCCTCGTGAGCCCACGCGAGCTCTTGCTTGTCCTTGATCTCATCCGGCTGGATCCGGACCAGCATCAGGGCGGCCTTGCCCATGACCTGCTGGAAGTCCTCGTCCGTCTCCTCCACGCCCTCGGGCTTGGCGAAGGTGAGCGAGCCGACCACGATGTCCGAAGGACGCAGCGGCTCGTTCGTGTTCATGTTGACGAGGAGCTTGCCCTTCTTCCACGCGGTGTGCCGGAGCTTGTCCTCCGGCAGCGGACCGAGGTCACGAAGGAGGATGACGCCGGAGAGCGGGACCATCGCGACCGCGCCGAAGAGCGTGTTGCGGATCAGCTTGCGCCGGCCGAACTGCGACTCCTTGGCGCCCTGCTTGAAGTCCGCGAGGACCTTCGCCTTGACCGCGGGCTCGGCCGAGATCGCGTGGCGGTCGTCGGCGACCTCCACGTCGGACATCAGGGTGCGGGCCCAGTGGACCGCGCCCGCGCCGATGCAGAACAGGGCCACGCCGAGGGTCATACCGAGCGCGAAGTTCAGCGCGCTGAGGTGCCCGATCGGCCAGATGTAGACGCTCTTGTCGGCCTTGATCGTCACATACGAGGCGATGAAGGCGACCGTGGCGAGCATCGAGAGCATGAACAGGAAGGCGACCACGCGCTCGGAGCGCTTGGCGGCCCGCTCGTCGATGTCCTGGACCCGGTGCTCGTGGGGCGGCAGCCCCGGATCGGCGAAGGGGTCGTCCTTCACCGCGACCGAGCCGTGCGGCTGGTCGGCGTCCTGCGCGCTGGGCAGGTTCTCTTCTGGAATCTCTTGGCTACTCATGACTTCTTGGCCTTTGCGGTCCGAGCGGCGACCCAGACGGCGACGGCGATCAGTGCGCCGAGACCGAAGATCCAGGCGAACAGGCCTTCACTGACCGGTCCGAGCCCGCCCAGGTTCAGACCGCCGGGGCTCTCGGTGTCGTCGCCGTTGACCGCGTTGATGTACGCGATGATGTCCCTCTTGCTCTTCTCCGGCATCGTGGTGTCGGGGAAGGACGGCATGTTCTGCGGGCCCGTCTGCATGGCCTCGTAGATGTGCTTCGGGCTCACGCCCTCCAGGCTCGGCGCGAACTTGCCGTGTGTCAGCGCGCCGCCCTCACCGGTGAAGTTGTGGCACTGCGCGCAGTTGGTACGGAACAGCTCGCCACCGTTGGCGATGTCCGCACCCTCCGGGCTGACCTGGTTCTTCGTCGGGACGGTCGGACCGGCACCGAGCGAGGCGACGTACGCCGCGAGCTGGTCGATCTCGGCCTGCGAGTAGATGACCTTCTTCTTCGGGATCTGCGCGCCAGGCTGCTGCGCGGGCATGCGCCCGGTGCCGACCTGGAAGTCGACGGCCGCGGCGCCCACGCCCGTCAGCGGCGGACCGTCAGAGCTGCCCTGACCGCCGGTGCCGTGGCAACTGGCGCAGCCAACGGCGTAGAGCTTCTTGCCCTCGTCGATGGCGAGGGACTGGGCGGTTTCGTCGGCCTGCGCCTTGCTCGCGGGTGCGAACGCGGCGTACAGCCCCCCGGTGGCCGCCAGCGCGAGGAGTAGGACGACGACCGCCGCCAGCGGATGGCGTCGTCGTGCGGAGAGCTTTTTCACGGATTACCCCGGTGTCAGGATCTTCTGCGTCGGTGCTTGCTGGACGAGTCGGTGCGTCGGGATCGACGTACCGACTACTTGATCAAGTAGATCGTGGCGAAAAGGCCGATCCAGACGACATCGACGAAGTGCCAGTAATAGGACACGACGATGGCTGCGGTCGCCTGCTCATGGGTGAACTTCCTGGCCGCGTACGTGCGGCCGAGGACGAACAGGAAGGCGATGAGCCCGCCTGTCACGTGCAGTCCATGGAAGCCGGTCGTCAGGTAGAACACCGAGCCGTACGGGTCGGAGGACAGCGAGAGACCGTCCTTCTTGACCAGTTCGGTGTACTCGAAGATCTGACCGCCGATGAAGATCGCACCCATGATGAAGGTGACGATGAACCATGTCCTGAGCTTCTTCACATCCCCGCGCTCGGCGGCGAACACGCCGAGCTGGCAGGTCAGTGAGGAGAGCACCAGGATCGTGGTGTTCGTCGCTGAGAACGGAACGTTCAGCGACTCGGCCATTTCCTTCCAGTGATCTGGCCCCGTCACCGATCGCAGGGTGAAGTACATCGCGAAGAGGGCCGCGAAGAACATCAGCTCGGAACTCAGCCAGATGATGGTTCCGACGCTGGTGAGGTTCGGCCGATTGACCGACGGGTGCGCGTGCCCGGTTTCTACTGTCGTTGCTGTCGCCACGACCGACATTATGTCGGTCGCTTATCTCGCGCTCACTCCGGGGGGTGCCGTTCGGAGTGTCTGTGGGGTGTGTCCAGCTCGTATGGCCCATCGGGGCGGTGTCCGAACCGGTGTTGACGGGGTGTCGGGAGGAGTAGGCTCCGCGCAACGCTTCCCCACCTTGATGAGTCAAAGACGCCGAAGTCTCGGAGGAACGATGCAGTCGACCGCGACGGTCCTGGTCTACAGCGACAACGCAAGTACCCGCGAACAGGTCCGCCTCGCGACCGGGCGCAGGCCCGCCGCCGACGCCCCCGAGATCGAGTTCGTCGAGTGCGCCACGCTCCCGGCGGTCCTCAAGGAGCTGGACCGCGGCGGCATCGACGTCTGCGTCCTGGACGGCGAGGCCGTTCCCGCGGGCGGCATGGGCGTCTGCCGGCAGATCAAGGACGAGATCTTCCACTGCCCGCCGGTGCTGCTCCTGATGGGCCGCCCGCAGGACGCCTGGCTGGCCACGTGGAGCCGCGCCGAGGCCGCTGTGACGCTGCCGGTCGACCCGGTGGAGTTCGCGGGCGCACTGGCCGCTCTGCTGCGTTCGCGGCGCGCCGTGGAGGCGTAGGGCGCTTCGGCACGCCGACAGGGCGACCCGCAGCGCTGCCGCGGGTCGCCCCTTCCGTGTGTGGTCCGGAGTCAGAAGTCTCACACCTCGGGGCTCAGCCGGGCCGCCTGGACGCCGCTCCGGCCGCCGTCCGTTGCGGCCGCCTGGACGGCGCTGCCCTTCTCCCAGTTCTTCCAGCTGAGGTTCCAGTCGCCGAAGCCGTTGCCGAACGGGTCCATCTGCGCGCCGTTGCTGTTGACGACCTTCACGATGTCGCCGATGCGGAAGGTGTTGAAGAACCACTCGGCGTTGCTGGTGCTCATGCCGGTGCAGCCGTGGCTGACGTTGGCATATCCCTGCGAGCCCGCGGACCAGGGGGCGGCGTGCACGTATTCGCCGCTCCAGGTCACCCGGGTCGCGAAGTACACCGGCATGTCGTACGAGTCCGACGAGCCCTCGGCAATGCCGATGCTGGTGCTGCGCATCCGTACGAAGCGTTCCTTGCCGAGTACGACCTTGACGCCGTTGCGGGTCTCGAAGCCGGGCTTGCCGGTGGTGACGGGGATCGTGTTGATCACTCGGCCGTTGCGGTAGACCGTCATCTGGTGCGTGGCGGCGTCGGTCACGGCCTCTATTCGGTCGCCGATGGTGAGGCGAAGGGCCTTGGAGGTGCCGCCCCAGAGGCGGTCGCCGACCTTGATGCCATTGAGGGTGCTGTGCGCCTCCACGGTGGCGCCTGCGGGCCAGTACTCCTCGGGGCGGTAGTGCAGCGTCTTGTCGTCCACCCACGTCCAGGAGCCCGCCACGGCGGGCTCCGAGTCGACCTTCAGGCCCCTCTCCACGACAGCCCGTGCGGCCTTGTCCTTGACGGGGGCGCTGAGTACGGCGGTGACGGGCTGTCCGACGCCGTACTTTCCGGCATCGGGGCCGAAGGTGACCTTCAGGGACTTGTTCTTGCCCGGGTGGCCCGTGTCGAAGGTGAGGACCTTGCGGCCCGGCGCGCCGTCTTCGTCCTCGGTGCTCACCTGCACCGTGTAGTGGGCGTCAGCGGCGAGCGGGGCGGTGCTGTGCCACCTGCTGCCGTCGGCGGACAGTTCGCCCGCGACATAGCGGCCTATGGAATCGGTGGCAGTGACATCGGTGATGCGTGCTTCGTCGCCCTCCGAGGTGATCTCTATGGGCTTGTTCGGGTCGGTCTTCTTGCTCCCGGACTCCCCGGTGAAGCTGATCTCGCCCGCCGCGTCGTACGGCTTGGCGGAGAGCGGGTGACCGGAGCCGCCGCAGGCCGTGACGCTCGCACCGAGTGCGGTCACCAGCAGAGTGCAGCCCATTACCATGCGAATTCTCGGTGAGTGGTTCATGACCAACACGGTATGAACCCTGGCTGCCTGCGGCGCGTCGATTGGGCCGTCCGAGGCACGGCCGGTGCGGGGCATGGGAAAGGGCCCGGACACTCCGTCAGGAATGTCCGGGCCCTTCGGCGTCTGCCGGGCCCTACTGGGTCCGGTTCTCGCCGCGGTAGTACTCGAAGACCCAGCCCCACAGGCCGATCAGGATGATCGGGGCCGAGAAGTACATCAGCCACCAGCCGAAGATGACGCCCATGAAACCGAGCGCACCACCGATGGCCAGGGCGAGCGGCTGCCAGCTGTGCGGGCTGAAGAAGCCCACCTCACCGGCGTCGTCCGCGACATCGGCCTCCTTGTTGTCCTGCGCACCCGTGTCGAGCCGCCGGGCCGTGAAGGCCAGGTAGTAGCCGACCATGATGCACAGGCCGAAGGCCAGGAAGAGCGCCGTGGTTCCGGCGGGCTCCTTCGACCACACGCCGTAGACGATCGCCATGGCGAGCACGAAGACGCTCAGCCAGATGAACATCTTGCCTTGGACCTTCACTTGCCGGCCTCCTTGCCACCGGAGAGAGCGTTGCCCCCGTGGCCGCCGTTCTGGAGCTGGTCCATCGCGGCGATCTCCGGGTGGTGCAGGTCGAACGCCGGCGATTCACTGCGAATGCGCGGCAGGGTGAGGAAGTTGTGCCGCGGCGGCGGGCAGGACGTCGCCCATTCGAGCGAACGGCCGTAGCCCCACGGGTCGTCGACCCCGACCTTCTTGCCGTACTTGGCGGTCTTCCACACGTTGTAGAAGAACGGCAGGATCGACAGACCGAGCAGGAACGAGGAGATCGTCGAGATCGTGTTCAGCGCGGTGAAGCCGTCGGCCGCGAGGTAGTCCGCGTAACGACGCGGCATGCCCTCGACGCCCAGCCAGTGCTGCACCAGGAACGTGCCGTGGAAGCCGATGAACAGCGTCCAGAACGTGATCTTGCCGAGCCGCTCGTCGAGCATCTTGCCCGTGAACTTCGGCCACCAGAAGTGGAATCCGGCGAACATCGCGAAGACCACGGTGCCGAAGACGACGTAGTGGAAGTGCGCGACGACGAAGTACGAGTCCGAGACGTGGAAGTCCAGCGGCGGGGCCGCCAGGATGACGCCGGTCAGACCACCGAAGACGAAGGTGATCAGGAAGCCGATCGTCCAGAGCATCGGTGTCTCGAAGGACAGTGAGCCCTTCCACATCGTGCCGATCCAGTTGAAGAACTTCACGCCTGTTGGTACGGCGATGAGGAACGTCATGAAGGAGAAGAACGGCAAGAGCACGCCGCCGGTGACGTACATGTGGTGCGCCCACACGGTCACGGAGAGGCCCGCGATCGCGATGGTCGCGCCGATCAGGCCCGAGTAGCCGAACATCGGCTTTCTCGAGAACACCGGGATCACTTCGGAAATGATTCCGAAGAATGGCAACGCGATGATGTACACCTCTGGATGGCCGAAGAACCAGAAGAGGTGTTGCCATAGCAAGGCGCCGCCATTACTGGCGTCGAACACATGGGCACCGAACTTGCGGTCCGCCTCCAGGGCGAACAGCGCGGCGGCAAGGACCGGGAAGGCCAGCAGGACCAGCACACCGGTCAGCAGCACGTTCCACACGAAGATCGGCATACGGAACATCGTCATGCCGGGTGCGCGCATGCAGATGATCGTGGTGATGAAGTTGACCGAGCCGAGGATCGTGCCGAAGCCGGAGAAGGCCAGACCCATGATCCACATGTCGGCGCCGATGCCCGGCGAGCGGACGGCGTCCGAGAGCGGGCTGTAGGCGAACCAGCCGAAGTCGGCCGCACCCTGCGGGGTGAGGAAGCCGCCGACCGCGATGAGCGAGCCGAAGAGGTACAGCCAGTACGCGAACATGTTCAGCCGCGGGAACGCCACGTCGGGCGCGCCGATCTGCAGCGGCATGATCCAGTTCGCGAATCCGGCGAACAGCGGCGTCGCGAACATCAGCAGCATGATCGTGCCGTGCATCGTGAACGCCTGGTTGAACTGCTCGTTCGACATGATCTGGTTGCCGGGACGAGCGAGCTCGGCGCGCATGAAGAGCGCCATGAGTCCGCCGATGCAGAAGAACGCGAACGACGTGACCAGGTAGAGCGTGCCGATCGTCTTGTGGTCAGTGGTGGTCAGCCACTTGACGACGACATTCCCCGGCTGCTTGCGCCTGACCGGCAGCTCGTTCTCGTACGAGTCGTCAGCTGCGGCGGCACCCTGGGGTTCGTTGAGGATGCTCACAGGTTGTTCGTCTCCCGGTTCTTCTCGTGGCTCGTCTGCGCGATGCCGGACGGGATGTAACCGGTCTGCCCCTTCTTCGCGAGGTCCTTGAGGTGCTGCTGGTAGCGCTCAGGGGAGACGACCTTCACGTTGAACAGCATGCGCGAGTGGTCGACGCCGCAGAGCTCGGCGCACTTGCCCAGGAAGGTGCCCTCCCGGTTGGGAGTCACCTCGAAGGCGTTGGTGTGGCCCGGAATGACGTCCTGCTTCATCAGGAACGGCACCACCCAGAAGTCATGGATGACGTCGCGCGAGGTGAGGACGAACCGGACCTTCTCGCCCTTGGGGAGCCAGAGGGTGGGGCCGGGGTTCTTCGTCTGCGGGTTCACCGATGCCGGCGTACCGGCCTCGTAGACGCCGCCGGCGTTCGCCGGGAAGTCCTCGATGAAGCGGTCCGGAATGCCGGCCAGTTCCTTCGAGGTCTTCGCGTCGCCCGTGGAGCCGGGCACGTTCTCGACGTAGTTGAAGCCCCAGCTCCACTGATAGCCGACCACGTTGATCGTGTGGGCCGGCTTGTCGGCGAGGCTGAGGAGCTTCGTCTCGTCCCGTGCCGTGAAGTAGAAGAGGACCGAGACGATGATGAGCGGTACAACCGTGTACAGCGCCTCTAGCGGCATGTTGTACCGCGTCTGCGTTGGTACCTCGATCTTGGTGCGGCTGCGCCGGTGGAAGATGATGCTCCACAGGATCAGGCCCCAGACAAGGACACCCGTGGCGAGCGCTGCCGCCCACGAGCCCTGCCAGAGGGAGAGGATCCTGGGTCCTTCTTCCGTAACCGGGGTCGGCATACCAAGACGAGGGAAGTCCTTGTATGTGCAACCAGTAGCGGTTACCAGGATCAGGCCCGCAGTCAGCACCTGCGGCAGCTTCCGCCGCATCGGGCGCCGCGACGAGCGGTCGGAGCCGTTGGGACTCACGTAGCGCCTTCCCGAGAGTCTCGCCCGCGCTGGTTGGCTACGGCCGTCTCGCTGGTCGCTCGCCGCCCTGGCACACGGGCAGGGGTTTGGATGTTTATGCGGACCAAACCCTACTGGACGCTATTTGGGGTCGCGCGGGGAGGGTGCCTAACGCGCCGCGGGTCACTCAGAAGGGGTGGAACTTGCTGTTCCGGGGGGATCTGACGGGGGATCGGGGGGATGTCCGACGGGCGCGGGAGCGGGCGGGCCGACGGGTGCACGCTCCGGGCGGCGGGTCCCGGCGTGCTCCGCGCCCCTGGCCCGACGCCGCGCTCACCCGGGGCTTTACCGTTGCGGTGTGTCCTACTTCGACGCTGCATCCTCCGCTCCCCTGCATCCCGTGGCCCGGCAGGCGCTGCTCGCCTCGCTGGACGAGGGGTGGGCCGACCCCGCCCGGCTCTACCGCGAGGGGAGGCGGGCCCGGCTGCTGCTGGACGCGGCCCGCGAGGCCGCCGCAGACGCCGTGGGCTGCCGCCCGGATGAGCTTGTTTTCACCCCTTCGGGGACTCGTGCCGTGCATGCGGGAATCTCCGGCGCGCTCGCTGGACGCCGGCGTGTAGGCCGGCATCTGGTGGTTTCCGCGGTCGAGCACTCCTCGGTACTCCATTCGGCTGGCGCGCTGGAGGCGGACGGCGGCTCGGTGACCGAGGTGGGCGTGGACCGGGCCGGTTCCGTCTCGCCCGGCGCGTACGCCGATGCGCTCAGGCAGGACACGGCGCTCGCCTGTCTCCAGTCCGCCAACCACGAGGTGGGGACGGTGCAGCCGGTGGCCGAGGTCGCCGCGGCGTGCCGGGCCGCCGGGGTGCCGCTGCTCGTGGACGCGGCGCAGTCGCTCGCGTGGGGGCCGGTCGAGGGCGACTGGTCGCTGCTCGCGGGCAGCGCGCACAAATGGGGCGGCCCGGCGGGCGTCGGGCTGCTCGTCGTGCGCAAGGGGGTGCGGTTCGCGGCCCAAGGCCCGGCCGACGAGCGGGAGTCGGGGCGGGCGGCCGGGTTCGAGAACATTCCGGCCGTCGTGGCGGCGGCGGCCTCGCTGCGGGCGGTGCGGGCCGAGGCCGCCGAGGAGGACGCGCGGCTGCGGGAGTTGACGGAGCGGATCCGGGCCCGGGTGCCGGGGCTCGTGCCCGATGTCGAGGTGGTGGGCGACCCGGTGCGGCGGCTGCCGCACGTGGTGACCTTCTCCTGTCTCTATGTCGACGGAGAGACTCTGCTGCACGAGCTGGACCGGGCCGGTTTTTCTGTTTCGTCCGGATCGTCGTGCACGAGCAGCACGCTGACGCCGAGCCATGTGCTCAAGGCGATGGGGGTGCTGAGCGAGGGGAACGTACGGGTGTCGCTGCCGCTCGGAACGGCCGGGGACGACGTCGAGCGGTTCCTCGGGGTGCTGCCGGGGACGGTGGCGTCGGTACGGGAGCGGCTGGGGGCGACGGCCGTGACCGCGCCCACCCCCGCGCCGGCGAGTGCGCCCTCGCTCGTGGTCGACGCGCTCGGCAAGCGGTGCCCGATCCCCGTCATCGAGCTGGCGAAGGTGATCGGGGACGTGCCGGTGGGCGGGACCGTGACCGTGCTCGCCGACGACGAGGCGGCGCGGCTCGACATCCCGGCGTGGTGCGAGATGCGGAGCCAGGAGTACGTCGGGGAGGAGCCGGCGGAGCGCGGTGCCGCCTATGTGGTCCGCCGGCTCTCCTGACGGGACTACTTCAGGTGCTGCTGGACCTCGGCCGCGGCCTCGTGGCCGTACGCCTTGGTGAAGCGGTCCATGAAGTGGCCGCGGCGCAGCTGGTACTCCTGCGTGCCGAGGGTCTCGATGACCAGCGTGGCGAGCATGCAGCCGACCTGGGCGGCGCGCTCATGGCCGACGCCCCAGGCCAGGCCGGACAGGAAGCCCGCGCGGAACGCGTCGCCGACGCCGGTCGGGTCGACCTTGGCCTCCTCCTCGGCGCAGCCGACCTCGATCGGGTCCTCCCCGACGCTCTCGATGCGGACGCCGCGCGAGCCGAGGGTCGTGACGCGGTGGCCGACCTTGCCGAGGATCTCCTCGCCGGTCCAGCCGGTCTTGCTCTCGATGAGGCCCTTCTCGTACTCGTTCGAGAAGAGGTACGTCGCGCCGTCCAGGAGCGTGCGGATCTCGTCGCCGTTCATCCGGGCGATCTGCTGCGAGAAGTCCGCGGCGAACGGGATGGAGCGCGAGCGGCACTCCTCCGTGTGGCGGAGCATGCCCTCCGGGTCGTCCGCGCCGATCAGCACCAGGTCGAGACCGCCGACGCGCTCGGCGACGGACTGCAGCTCGATGAGGCGGGCCTCGCTCATGGCGCCCGTGTAGAAGGAGCCGATCTGGTTGTGGTCGGCGTCCGTGGTGCAGACGAAGCGGGCCGTGTGCAGGACCTCGGAGATGCGGACGGAATCGGTGTCCACGCCGTGCCGGTCGAGCCAGGCGCGGTACTCGTCGAAGTCGGAGCCCGCGGCGCCGACCAGGATCGGGTCCGTGCCCAGCTGCCCCATGCCGAACGCGATGTTCGCGCCGACACCGCCCCGGCGGACGTCGAGGTTGTCGACGAGGAAGGAGAGGGAGACCGTGTGCAGCTGATCCGCGACCAGCTGGTCGGCGAAGCGGCCGGGGAAGGTCATGAGGTGGTCGGTGGCGATGGAGCCGGTGACTGCGATACGCACGGCGTGGTCACGTCTTCCTGAGCGGAGGGGGTTGACGCTTTACGCTACCGGGTCGCGTCCGTCCGACTGAAGCGGCAAAACTACCCGATAGTAGGTCTTTCTTCGCGGGGCCGGACCTGCATAGCGTTCCTTTATGACGAACCTCAAGGTCCGCACCGCGTCCGCACCGCTCGACCTCGAAGGCGGCCTCGCGTCCCTGCGCGGCGACTGCGCCCGAATGGCCCCGCACTGGACGGCCCCCGCCAAGGACAAGCAGACTCCCGTCGCCCCCTCCCTCCCCCACGGCGTCGTCGTGCCCTCGAAGTCCGCGCGGCTCATCGACTCGATGTCCGAATACGGGGACTAGAGAGGCGCCCTCGCGGGCCCTGGGGAGCGAGGAGGGAACCGCACGCTCCCCCGCCGCGTCCCATCGCTGTCCCCCGTATAGGGGATACGGCGTACGACGCGGCAGCTGAAGGAGCGATGTGGTGAGCACCGAGCAGACGCAGGATCGACACCGGGGGCGGTCCCCGCTGGCCGTCGCCTCGGTCGCGGCAGCGGTACTCCTCGTCGGTGGCGGTGGCGCGTATTTCGCGGCGACCTCGGCCGACGGCGACGGCCGCGGCGGGACTCCGGCGGCCGGCGACGACTCCACTCCCCCGCCGCTGGCCCTGGACGGCTACCAGGAGGGCGGCGCGGGCTCCACCTCGGGAATCGCGCCGGGCGAGCCCGACCCGAACGGCACCCGTTACCGGGCCGACGGCAAGCTCCCCACGGGCCCCGGCGACGCCCCCGTCTACCGGAGCGAGGGCGAGGTGACCGCGGCCGATGTCGCCGCGCTCGCCAGGACGCTCGACGCGCAGGGCACCCCGCACCTGGAGAACGGCGCCTGGAAGGTGGGCCCGGCGAAGGACGGCTCGGGCCCCTCGCTCCAGGTGACCGAGCGGGCACCCGGCGCCTGGACGTACGCGCGCTACGCACCGTCCGCGGGCCACAAGTGCGCGAGCCCCACCCGGTGCACCGAGGCGCCGGGGAACGGCAGCACCGAGGACGCCGTGAGCGAGGACGCCGCGAAGAAGGCGGCCGCTCCGGTGCTCAAGGCGCTCGGCCAGGACGACGCGAAGCTCGACGCGCGCCAACTGATGGGCGCGATACGGGTGGTGAACGCGGAACCGCGCGTGGGCGAGCTGCCCACGTACGGCTGGACCACGGGCGTGCAGGTCGGCTCGGACGGTCAAGTGGTCGGCGGCAGCGGCCAGTTGAAGAAGCCGGTCAAGGGTGACACGTACCCCGTGATCAGCGCGCAGAGGACGCTCGATCTGCTCAACTCCACGGCTGTCGGGGCCGGTCGCGTCGGTATCGGCGGCTGCGCGAGCCCGGTGCCGGTGAGGGAGCGCGACGAGGCGCCGTGCAAGGCGCCGACGAAGCTGCCCGCGGCGGAGCCCGTCCATGTCACGGGGGCCACGTTCGGGCTCGCGGTGCAGTTCACGCAGGGGCGGCAGATCCTCGTACCATCGTGGCTGTTCCAGGTGAAGCCGCAGGGCGGGCAGGCGGCGTTCACGGTGACGCATCCCGCGGTGGACCCGAAGTTCCTGACGTCGCCGCACGCGCCGGGGCCGACCGACAAGCCGAGCCCGCGGCCGAGCGTCAGGCCCGGCGATCCGGGGACCGACACCCGCGACGTGCGCCCCGACGGCTACACCGTGGACGGGCGGACGCTGACGGCGCACTTCACGGGCGGCGTGTGCAGCACCTACACGGCCACCGCGACGGAGCAGGACGGCAAGGTCGCCCTGAAGGTCACGGAGACGCAGAAGAAGGGCACGGTCTGCATCGCGATGGCGAAGTTCTACACGCTGCCGGTGACGCTGGACGAGCCGCTCGACGGCCGGAAGGTCGTGGACTCCAAGGACAGGGCGGTGCCGCACGCGGACGGCAAGCGGGGGCCCGAGCCGGCACCGCAGAGCTGACCCCGTAGCGCAACGCGAAGCGGCGGTTCCCCCTCTGACAGGGAACCGCCGCTTCGTGTGCGTACAGGCTCAGGCTCAGCTGAACGAGTCGCCGCAGGCGCAGGAGCCCGTGGCGTTCGGGTTGTCGATCGTGAAGCCCTGCTTCTCGATGGTGTCGACGAAGTCGACGGAGGCGCCGCCCAGGTACGGGGCGCTCATGCGGTCGGTGACGACCTTGACGCCGCCGAAGTCCTTCACGACGTCCCCGTCGAGGGAGCGCTCGTCGAAGAAGAGCTGGTAACGCAGGCCGGAGCAGCCTCCGGGCTGTACGGCGACACGCAGCGCCAGGTCGTCGCGCCCTTCCTGGTCAAGGAGGGCCTTGACCTTGGCCGCGGCGGCGTCGGACAGGAGGATGCCGTCGCTCACGGTGGTGGTCTCGTCCGATACGGACATCTGCTTCTCTCCAGGGTTGTACGGAGACTGCTTGCCGACGTTCCAACCGGCGGGGCCGCGGTTTCATTCCGGCCCTGGCGCTCGTGTTTCGCCTCTCGGCGAGTTCGGCTTCCTTGCCCTTTCATGCTCGCACACCGCGCGCGCGGCGGGCACGGGCCGGTCCGCGCGGATTGCGTCACATCGACACGATGGCCATCGTCATTCTGACGTGAAGCAGTTATGATAGATAGCGTCATTTCGACGAGAAGCCTCGCCGCACGAATGTCATAACAAGAAAGGGTGCGTGACGTGACCACGGCCCAGACCCCCGTTGACCTGGACGTTCAGCCGACTCCGCTGGCTCTCCTGCTGCTCGGCCGCGAGGCCGACCCGCGGAGCGAGCGCGGTGTGGAGTGCCCTGGAGACCTGCCCTCCCCGTCCGACCCGGACCTGGTGGAGCGCGCCCGCGCGGCCAAGGAGAAGCTCGGGGACAAGGTCTTCGTGCTCGGCCACCACTACCAGCGCGACGAGGTCATCCAGTTCGCGGACGTCACCGGCGACTCCTTCAAGCTCGCCCGCGACGCGGCCGCCCGGCCGGAGGCCGAGTACATCGTCTTCTGCGGTGTGCACTTCATGGCCGAGTCCGCCGACATCCTCACCGGCGACGACCAGAAGGTGGTCCTGCCCGACCTGGCCGCCGGGTGCTCCATGGCCGACATGGCCACCGCCGAGCAGGTCGCCGAGTGCTGGGACGTGCTGACCGAGGCCGGCATCGCCGAGCAGGTCGTGCCCGTCTCGTACATGAACTCCTCCGCGGACATCAAGGCGTTCACCGGCAAGCACGGCGGCACGATCTGTACCTCGTCGAACGCGAAGAGGGCCCTTGACTGGGCCTTCGAGCAGGGGGAGCCCGATTCGACAAAGGTGCTCTTCCTGCCGGACCAGCACCTCGGGCGCAACACCGCCGTGCGGGACATGGGGATGTCCCTGGAGGACTGCGTCCTGTACAACCCGCACAAGCCGAACGGCGGCCTGACCGCCGAGGAACTGCGGAACGCGAAGATGATCCTGTGGCGCGGGCACTGCTCGGTGCACGGGCGCTTCTCGATCGACTCGGTCGACGACGTCCGCGAGCGGATCCCCGGCGTACGGGTCCTGGTGCACCCCGAGTGCAAGCACGAGGTCGTCGCCGCGGCGGACGAGGTCGGCTCGACGGAGTACATCATCAAGGCCCTCGACGCGGCCCCGGCCGGGTCGAAGTGGGCGATCGGCACCGAGCTCAACCTGGTGCGGCGCCTCGCCAACGCCCACCCCGACAAGGAGATCGTCTTCCTCGACAAGACGGTCTGCTTCTGCTCGACGATGAACCGCATCGACCTGCCGCACCTGGTGTGGACCCTGGAGTCCCTGGCCGAGGGCAACCTGGTCAACCGGATCGAGGTCGACCGCGAGACCGAGCAGTTCGCGAAGCAGGCGCTGGAGCGGATGCTGGCGCTGCCGTAGGCGCGAAAGCCGTAGAAAGCCCGGAGCCCGGGTCCCACGTGAAGGTGGGACCCGGGCTCCGGGCGTTGCGCTGAAAGGGTCAGACGCCCGCCGGCTCCGGCTCGCCGGACTCGGACTGCGAGGCCTCCGCGGCCTCCGCGGAGGCCGGCTCGGCCGTCACCCCGGCCTTCTTCGCCCGCTTCGCCTCGCGCTTCTTGCGGCGCCGCTCCTTGCGGAGCTCCAGCATCGCGTAGAGCGTCGGGACGAGGAGGAGCGTCAGGAGCGTCGACGTGATCAGACCGCCGATCACCACCACCGCGAGCGGCTGGGCGATGAAGCCGCCCTCGCCGGTGACGCCGAGCGCCATCGGGAGCAGGGCGAAGATCGTCGCCAGGGCCGTCATGAGGATCGGGCGCAGACGGTGGCGGCCGCCCTCGATGACCGCCTCGATCGTGCCGTACCCCTCCTTGCGGTACTGGTTGATCAAGTCGATCAGGACGATCGCGTTGGTGACCACGATGCCGATGAGCATCAGCATGCCGATCATCGCCGGGACACCCATCGGGGTGCCGGTGGCGATGAGCAGGCCGATCGCGCCGGTCGCGGCGAACGGGATCGAGACCAGCAGGATCAGCGGCTGCACCAGCGAACGGAACGTGGCGACCAGGAGCATGAACACGATCGCGATCGCGGCCAGCATCGCGAGGCCGAGGTTCTTGAACGCGTCGTCCTGGTCGGACGTGACGCCGCCGATCGTGGCCTTCGCGCCCGCGGGCAGCTTCAGCGCGTTGATCTTCGTCTGGAGGTCGGCGCTGACCGCGCCGGTGTTGTCACCGGTCGGCCTGGCCGTGATCGTCGCGGCGCGGGCGCCGTCGATCCGGGTCATGGAGACCGGCCCGTCGACCAGCTTCACCGTGGCGATGTCGCCGAGCTTCAGACCGCCGGGGCCCATCGGGAGCTTCTTGAGCTCGTCCATGGTCGTGGCGGGCTTCGCCGACTTCACGACGACGTCGCGCTCGGTGTCGTCGAGGATCGCCTTGCCGCTGGTCGTGCCGCGCACGGCCTGGCCGACGGCCGCGCCGAGCGTGGTGTCGTTGAACCCGGCCGCCGCGGCCTTGGAATTGGCCTTGACCGAGATGCGCGGGACCGACTGCGACAGGTCGCTGGTGACGTCCGTGACGCCGTCGAGCTTGGCGACCTCGTCGCGGACCTCGTCGGCCGCCTTGCGCAGGACCTGGCCGTCGGCCGCCTTCACCACGACGCTCAGGTCCTGGCTGCCGAAGCCGTCACCGGCCGCGATGGTGGTCCGGCCGATCCCGGAGAGCTCACCGAGACCCTTCTCGATGCGGTCCTGGGCCTTCTCGTACGACGCCTTGTCCTTCAGCGTCACCTGGTACGACGCCTGGTTGGTGCCGGTGCCGCCGCCGAACGCCGCCATGAAGCCGGACGAGCCGATGGTGACCTGGTAGTCCTTGACCGAGTCGACGCCGTCGAGCAGCTTCTCGACCTTCTTCGCCGCGGCGTCGGTCGCCGCCAGGCTGGTGCCCGGCTTCAGCTCCTGCTTGATGGACAGGACTTCCTGCTCGCCCTGGTCGAAGAAGTTCGTCTTCAGCATGGGGGCCATGCCGAACGTGCCGACCAGGACCACGACCGCGATGAGGACGCTGGTGAGGCGGCGACGGGTCGCGAAGCGCAGGACGGGGACGTAGATCCGCTGGAGCCAGGACCGCGCCTCCTTCTCCTCCGCCTTGCGGCGCGCCTCCTCCGGGTCGACGCCCTTGATCGCCTTGGGCGGGCGCAGGAACCAGTACGACAGGACCGGGACGACGGTGAGCGAGACGATCAGCGAGGCCAGCAGGGCCGCCGTGACCGTCAGCGAGAACGAGCCGAACAGCTCGCCGACCATGCCGCCCACCAGGCCGATGGGCAGGAAGACGGCGACGGTGGTCAGGGTGGACGACGTGACGGCGCCCGCGACCTCGCGGACCGCCTTGAGGATCGCCTCCTGGCGCTCCTCGCCGTAGCCGAGGTGCCGCTTGATGTTCTCCAGGACGACGATGGAGTCGTCCACGACGCGGCCGATCGCGATGGTCAGCGCGCCGAGCGTGAGCATGTTGAGCGAGAGGTCGCGGGTCCACAGGACGATCAGGGCCAGGACGACCGAGAGCGGGATCGACACCGCGGTGACCAGGGTCGAGCGGATCGACGCCAGGAACACCAGGATGACGAGGACGGCGAAGAGGAGACCGAGCGCGCCCTCCGTCGTCAGGCCGTCGATGGACTTGGAGACCGCGGGGCCCTGGTCGCTGACGACCGTGAGCTTCGCGCCGGTGCCGAGGTCCTTGCGCAGGTCGGGGAGCTTGTCCTTGACCGCGTCGGAGATGGCGACCGCGCTGCCGTCGTGGTCCATGGTGACCATGACCGCGAGGCTGGGCTTGCCGTCGGTGCGGGTGATCGAGTCGGCCTTCGCGGGCCGCTGCGCGACCTCGGCGACGTCACCGAGGCGTACGGGCTTCCTGACGCCCTCGCCGGTGACCATCAGGTCCTCGATCTGCTTCAGGGAGGTGAAGCCGCCGCCGACCTGGACGGTGCGGTTGCTGCCGCCCTCGTCGAAGGAGCCGGCGGGCAGGGTTGCGCCGCCCGCCTGGAGGGACTGGCCGAGCGCGGCCTGGCTGATGCCGGCCGCGGCGAGCTTCTTGTCGTCGGGGGTGACGGTGACCTGGAGGTCGCGCACACCGTCGACGGTGACCTGGCCGACGCCGTCGATGTCCTTGAGGGACGGGACGACGGTCTTGTCGAGCTGGTCGGCGAGCGCCTGCTGGTCCTTGTCGGACGTGACGGCGAGGACGACGGTCGGTATGTCGTCCGTGGAGCCCGCGATGACCTGCGGGTCGACGTCGTCGGGGAGCTGGGCGCGGGCCCGGTTCACGGCCTGCTGGACGTCGGCGACGAGCTGCTTGGAGCCGTTGCCGTAGTCGAACTGGGCCATGATCACGGCGTTGCCCTCGCTCGCCGTGGAGGTGATGCCGGTGATGCCGTCGACCGCGTCGATGGTCGACTCGAGCGGCTCGATGACCTGCTTCTCGACCACGTCGGGAGACGCGCCCTGGTACGGGGCCAGGACAGACACCATGGGCAGTTCGATGGAGGGCAGCAGCTGCTGCTTGAGCTGGGGTATCGCGATGGCGCCGAAGACGATCGCGATGATCGACATCAGCCCGATCAGGGCCCGTTGAGCGAGGCTGAATCTCGACAGCCAGGACATGGTGTGGGTCTCTCTCTGTGGCAGGCGCGGCAGGAGGAGGCCCCGGGCGTCCGGGGGACGCGGGTGCGTCCGAAGACACGTGCGGGGCCCCCTACACCCTCAGTCATGCGCGAGGGCGGATCCGTCGCTCCCAGGTCCCGTTCTTATGCGCCGCATACTGCGCCCGTAGTACGCGGAGACCCCGGCTCACTCCACCCTTGGACGGACCAGGCCCGATTCGTACGCGATTACTACGAGTTGGGCACGGTCCCGCGCGCCGAGCTTGGCCATGGCGCGGTTCACATGCGTCTTGACCGTGAGCGGGCTGACCTGGAGGCGCTCCGCGATCTCGTCGTTCGAGTGGCCACCGGCGACCTGGACGAGAACCTCGCGCTCGCGGGTGGTCAGCGCGGCGAGACGTTCGCCGTGGGCGCCGCCGGGGCGCGCGCCGTCCTCCCAGTCGCCGTACCCCTCGCCCTGGGCGAGGAACTTGGCGATCAGGCCCTTGGTCGCGACCGGTGACAGGAGCGCCTCGCCCGCGGCGGCGATCCGCACGGCGCCGAGCAGCTCCTCCGGTTCGGCGCCCTTGCCGAGGAAGCCTGAGGCGCCCGCGCGCAACGACTGGACGACGTACTCGTCGACCTCGAACGTCGTGAGCATCACGACGCGTACGTGTGCCAGTTCGGGGTCGGCGCTGATCAGACGAGTCGCGGCGAGTCCGTCGGTGCCGGGCATCCGGATGTCCATCAGGACGACGTCGGCCTTCTCGGACTTGGCGAGGCTGACCGCCTCCGCGCCGTCCGAGGCCTCACCGACGACGAGCATGTCGGGTTCGGAGTCCACGAGGACGCGGAAGGCGCTGCGCAGCAGGGCCTGGTCGTCGGCGAGCAGTACTCGAATGGTCATCCGGCGTCCCCCGTGTCCGTGGCGAGGCCCGCGGTGGCGTGGGCCTGGACGGGCAGGATCGCATGGACGCGGAACCCGCCCCCGTAGCGCGGTCCCGCCGAGCAGCTGCCGCCGATCGCGGCGACGCGCTCGCGCATGCCGAGGAGGCCGTGGCCACCGCTGTCGGGCGAGGGCTGCTCGGTGCCGGGCCCGTTGTCGAGGATCGTGACCTCGATGTTCGGGCCTACGCGCACGACGCTGACCTCGGCCTTGGCCTCGGCGCCCGCGTGCTTCTGCACATTGGTCAGGGCCTCCTGGATGATGCGGTAGGCGGCCAGGTCGACGGCGGCCTGCAGACCGGTGGCCCGGTCGGCGCAGGCGACCTCGACAGGCAGGCCGGCGTTGCGGAACGTGCCGACGAGGTCTTCGAGGCGGTCGAGTCCCGGTGCCGGTTCGGTGGGCGCCTCGGGGTCTCCGGACTGCCTCAACAGGCCCACCGTGGCGCGGAGTTCGTTGAGCGCTGAGCGGCTCGCCTCGCGCACGTGCGACAGGGCCTCCTTGGCCTGGTCGGGGCGCTTGTCCATGACGTGCGAGGCGACGCCCGCCTGGACGTTGACCAGGGCGATGTGGTGCGCGACGACGTCGTGAAGGTCGCGGGCGATGCGCAGGCGCTCCTCGGCGACCCGGCGCCGGGCCTCCTCCTCCCGTGTGCGCTCGGCCCGCTCGGCCCGCTCGCGGATCGCGTCGACGAACGCGCGCCGGCTGCGCACGGCGTCCCCGGCCGCGGCGGCCATGCCGGTCCAGGCGAAGACGCCGAGGTTCTCCTGCGCGTACCAGGGCAGAGGGCCGGCCAGCATGGCGGCGCCGGTGAGGACGGCCATGGTGGCGAGGCCGACGCGCCACGTGGTGGGGCGGTCGGTGGTGGCGGCGACGGTGTAGAGCGCGACGACGGCGCTCATCGCGACGGGCGCGCGGGGATCGCCGGTGACGAGTTCGGCCAGGGTGACGGCGGAGGTGGCCGCGAGGACCGCCATGGGGGCGCGGCGGCGCAGGACGAGGGCGGCCGCGCCGAGCACCATGAGGACGACGCTGAGGACCTGGGGTGTGCGGGTGCCCCAGGTGGGGGTGCCGTCACGGCCGCCGTTCGGATCGGCGAAGGAGGCGGCGATCATGCAGAGCAGCACCGCCGCCGCGAGGGCGGCGTCCATGGCCCGGGGGTGAGTCCTGGCCCAGCGTACGAAGGGGGTCACCGGCGTCACGGTATCGCCCCCTCGTCCGTGCGCGGCAGGCCCGTCCATCAGCGGTACGCGCGACGGGCCGCGTACCGCGGGCAGCGGCTCAGCCAGGGATCAGACCGTCGTCGCTGAGCATCTCCCGGACCTCTTCCAGGGTCGCGTCCGGCGACGGAAGAATAAGTTCCGAAGGTTCGAGTGACGCGTCGGGCAGCGGGGTGCCGAGGGAGTGGACCGTTTCGAGCAGGGCGTTGAGCGTGCGGCGGAAACCGGGGCCGTCCCCGTTCTCCATCTCGGCCAGGAGCTCGTTGTCGAGCTTGTTGAGCTCGGTGAAGTGGCTGTCGGCCAGCTCCACCTGCCCCTCCCCCATGATCCGTACGATCATGACGCCCTCCTCGGCGTGGGACTACTGCTTGTCGAAGCGCGGGGTGTCCTGCGGCGTCTGCGTCGGGGACTGCTGGCCCTGACCGCCCTCGATGGCCTGCTGCGAGGAGGAGGAGCCGCCCGACAGTTCGGCCTTCATCCGCTGGAGTTCCAGCTCTACATCCGTACCACCGGAGAGGCGGTCCAGCTCGCTCTGGATGTCGTCCTTGGCGAGGCCGGACTGGTCGTCGAGGGCGCCGGAGGCAAGCAGCTCGTCGATCGCGCCGGCCCGGGCCTGGAGCTGCGCCGTCTTGTCCTCGGCACGCTGGATGGCCATGCCCACGTCGCCCATCTCCTCGGAGATGCCGGAGAAGGCCTCTCCGATCCGGGTCTGCGCCTGGGCCGCGGTGTACGTCGCCTTGATCGTCTCCTTCTTCGTACGGAAGGCGTCGACCTTGGCCTGGAGGCGCTGCGCCGCGAGGGTGAGCTTCTCCTCCTCGCCCTGGAGGGTCTGATGCTGCGTCTCCAGGTCGGTGACCTGCTGCTGGAGGGCTGCCCGGCGCGAGAGCGCCTCGCGGGCCAGGTCCTCGCGGCCGAGCGCGAGCGCCTTGCGGCCCTGGTCCTCCAGCTTGGACGACTGGGTCTGGAGCTGGTTGAGCTGCAGCTCCAGGCGCTTGCGCGAGGTCGCCACGTCGGCGACGCCGCGGCGCACCTTCTGGAGCAGCTCCAGCTGCTTCTGGTACGAGTAATCGAGGGTCTCGCGCGGGTCCTCGGCCCGGTCAAGGGCCTTGTTCGCCTTCGCGCGGAAGATCATCCCCATACGCTTCATGACACCGCTCATGGGCTTCGCGCGCCCCCTTCTGACAGATCCAGCAGACGTCCAGCACCAGCACTGCGACAGAACCCACAGTACGGGTCCTGCCTCTATTACCGCACTGTTCAGGTGCGGATGCGCTCATCCCCAAGGACGACTGCGTCCGGTCCCGCTCCGGCGCAGGGAGTAGGTGTCCCCCTGGGGTGGCCGGTTCGACGAGCACGCGGTGCAGCTGCCGGGAACGCTCAGCAACACTGACGCAGGGTGTTGCCGGATCGTTCCCCACTCGCCTCTGGTCCATGCGCCCGCACCACGTACCCTTGGCTTTTGTGTTCCGTAGCCGATCCAAGGACGAGAAGGCCCAGGCCGCCAAGGCGCCGGTGACCGACTCCACGCAGCCCCGTGACCCGCAGGCCCCCAAGGGCCGCCCCACGCCCAAGCGCAGCCAGGCCCAGACCCAGCGCCGCAGCGTGGCCAATACGCCGACGACCCGCAAGGAGGCGTCGAAGCGGCAGCGCGACGAGCGCCGCACCGCGATGGAAAGGCAGCGCCAGGCGCTCGCCAGCGGTGACGAGCGTTACCTTCCCGCCCGCGACAAGGGTCCGGTGCGAAAGTTCGCGCGCGACTTCGTCGACTCGCGCTTCTGCATCGCCGAGTTCTTCCTGCCCCTGGCGGTGGTCATCCTCGTGATGACCATGGTCAGGATCTCGAGCCTCCAGAACATCGCGCTGCTGCTCTGGCTCATCGTGATCGTGCTGATCGTGCTCGACTCGGTCGTGACGGCGTTCCGCCTGAAGAAGCGCCTGGCCGAGAAGTTCCCGAACGAGCCGAAGAAGGGCGCCGTCGCGTACGCCCTGATGCGCACGCTCCAGATGCGCCGGCTCCGTCTGCCCAAGCCGCAGGTCAAGCGCGGGGAGCGGCCCTGAGCACGGAGGCCTTCTCCGGCGGCGCCGCGGCGTCCTGGCTCGGCAAGCTGAGCGGTCTGCGCAATTCCGTACGCCAGGAGCTCGTGGCCCGGCAGCTCGACGAGCAGCTGGCCGCGCGTTACCCCGTCGGGCAGCGGCTGCGGATCCTCGACGTCGGCATGGGCCAGGGCACACAGGCCCTGCGCCTCGCGCGCGCCGGACATCAGGTGACCGGGGTCGAGCAGGATCCCGGGATGGTCGCCGCCGCGCGGGCCGCGCTCGCCCAGGAGCCCGAGGGCATCCGCGGCCGGGTACGCCTCGTGGAGGGTGACGGCCGTGAGACCGGGGTGCACTTCCTGCCCGGCAGTTTCGACGTGGTCCTGTGCCACGGGGTCCTGATGTACGTCGAGGACCCCGACGCGCTGCTCGCGGGCCTGGCGCGGATGCTGGCCCCCGGCGGCCTGCTCTCGCTCCTCGTGCGCAACGGTGACGCGCTCGCCATGCGGCCCGGCCTCGCAGGGGACTGGCAGGCGGCGCTCGGCTCCTTCGACACGCTCTCGTACCGCAACCGGCTCGGGCTCGATGTGCGGGCCGACCGGCTCCACGCGCTGACCGCGACGCTGGCCGGGATCGGGGCTCCGCTGCACGCCTGGTACGGGGTGCGGGTCTTCACGGACACGGCGGGGGACGACGTGCCCGTGCCGCCGCCCGGCGAGTTCCACACGCTGCTCGCGGCGGAGGAGCGGGCGGGCCGCACGGAGCCGTACCGCCGGGTGGCGGCGCTGCTGCACCTGTGCGGCGTGCGGGGCTGACGGCCCCGGCGCGCGTCCCCTTGAGATGACGTCGCCGGCGGAGGAACTCGCCCGCCACAACCCGGCGACATGGTCTCGGTGGCGTACACGAGGAACGGGCCGAGAAGACGGTCGAGGTCACGCTCGGCGAGATCCAGGACGGACGTATCGGGAGCGAGAGGGGCGGGGGGGCCGGGGGCGGGGCGCGGCGCCCCCGGGGTGGGGGAGGGGGGGGGGCGGGGGGGCGGCGCCGCCCCGCGGGGCGGGGGGCGGGGGGGGGGCTGTCCGCGGGCGGGCCCGGC
>NZ_JBSGTG010000001.1:455804-504910 GCF_053607285.1 Streptomyces sp. NPDC055140
CGTGGGGGGCCTACCGTCCGTCGGGCCGCTTAGGGGGGGGGTGCGCCCGGTGGCTGCCACCTTGGCTGTTGGTCGGGGGGGGGGGGGGGGGGCCCCCCGGGGGGGCCCCCCGCCCCTCTTAGCGTTCCGGAAGGAGCTGCGGACCTACGCCGGCGCGTCCTCCGCGTGCAGGCCCATCGGACCGTAGATCACCGCGTCGTCCTCGAAGAGGGTGACCTGGTCGGCGCCGCCTTCGGCAAGGGCCTTCCAGTACTCGCCGATCCACGACTCCGCGTCGCCCTGAGTCGTGAACTCCTCGGGCTGCACCGCCGGCTGGACCTCCGTCCCGTCCGACTTCTCGAACCTCCACGTCCACGCCGCCATGTCAGCCTCCAGAGAGTCAACGGACCAGCTCACGGTCTGAGTACTGCCCGAAAGCCTATCCGGGCGAGCGCCGCTCGCGGTGGCGCGGGAGGATCTTCCCGTGGAACTCACTCTGCTCGGCACCGGCGCACCCACCGGACTGCCCCGCCCGGACTGCCCCTGCGCGGCCTGCGCCACCGCCCTCGGGCCGGGTGCGCGCGCCGCGACCGCGCTCCTGATCGACGGCACGCTGCTGCTCGACCTGACGCCGGGGGCGGCGTTCGCCGCCGCCCGCTCGGGGCACAGCCTCAGCGGCGTACGGCAGGTGCTGCTCTCGCATCCGCACGACGGGCCGCCCGTCGAGGTGCCGGCGGGGCTCGTGACGCCGGGCCGGGTGCCGGACGGGAGCGAGCTGGCGCTGCTGACCGGGCACCGGGTGCGGGCCCTGCCGATGGACTCGCCGGGGACGGGCTACGAGGTGACCGGGCCGGACGGCGAGCGGCTGCTGTATCTGCCGCCGGGCGCGGCGCCCGCGGGCTTCGAGGAGGCCGAGCGGCCGTACGAGATGGTGCTCGCCGACATCGTGGACCGCCCGGACTCGGCGGCCAGGCTGCGGGCCGTGGGGGCGATCGGCGCGACGACCGATGTGCTCGCGGTGCACATCGACCACGACGTGCCGCCGGGTCCGGAGCTGACGCGCCGTCTGGCGGCGGCGGGCGCGCGGGCCGTGCCGGACGGGACGACGCTCGTGGTGGGGGCGTACGAGGACGTGCCGGACGTGCCGCGCAGGACGCTGGTCCTGGGTGGGGCGAGGTCCGGGAAGTCGGTCGAGGCCGAGCGGCGCCTCGAGGCGTTCCCGGGCGTGCTGTACGTGGCGACGGGCGGCACGCGGGGCGGGGACACCGAGTGGTCGCAGCGGGTGGCGCTGCACCGCGAGCGGCGCCCCGGCTCCTGGAACACGACGGAGACCTGCGACCTCGTGCCGCTCCTCGCGCAGGACGGCCCCCCACTGCTCATCGACTGCCTGTCCCTGTGGCTGACGTACGCCATGGACGAGGTGCGGGCCTGGGACGACGCGGAGTGGGCGGGCGGCGGGGAGCGGGCGCTGCGCGAGAAGGTCGCGGCGCTGACGGAGGCCGTGCGGAACACCTCGCGCACGGTCGTCGCCGTGTCGAACGAGGTGGGTTCCGGGATCGTCCCGGCCACCGCGTCGGGCCGCCGCTACCGGGACGAACTGGGGCGCCTGAACACGGCGTTCGCCGCCGAGTGCGAACAGGTGCTGCTCGTGGTGGCAGGGCAGGCGCTCGTGCTGCGCGGCTGACGCGGGGGCGTTCGGTCAGGGTGCGGTCAGCCCTGTGGGTCCCTGCCGGGCCCTGCGGTGTTCCTGCGGGCCACGACCCGGTAGGCGTTGGAGAAGCGGGTGCGGCCCGCGAGCGGGGCGAGCAGCTGGTCCGCCGCGTAGGCCACGGCGACGAGGGGCACGACGGCGTACGTGAGGGCCGTGCGCAGCCCGCGCTGGAGCGAGGTGGGGGCCTTGCTGCGCCAGGGGGCGTCGGCGCTCGGCAGCCAGTGGCCGAGGAACAGGGCGAGGCCGGCGGTGAGGTCGAGCGGGACGTGCGCCTCGCGGCGGTCGGTCGCGACGACGGTGTAGCCGAGGCGCTCCAGCTCGCGGCTGAGGTTGTCCATCGGGATGAGGTGCAGGTGCTGGGGCTGGAAGTACGACACCCACCACTTGCCGAGCAGCTTCGCGTAGCGGCTCTCAGGGTCGGGGACCTCGACAAGGAGGTGGCCGCCGGGGCGCAGGACGGTGCGGGCGGCCTTGAGTTCCTCGCGCGGGTCGGTGGCGTGCTCCAGGTAGTGGAACATGCTCAGCGCGTCGTAGCGTCCCGCGAGCGCGGGGGCGAGTTCGGTGAGGGTGCCGCGGTGGGCCTCCTCGACGCGGCCGGCCCTGCGGCCCTCCTCGACGGCGGCTGAGGCGTCGAGCCCGTCGAAGGCGGTGTACGGGTGGACCTCCTTGGCGGCCGCCGGGAAGTGCCCCTGCCCGGTGGCGACGTCCAGCCAGCTCTCCGGCTCGATGAGGGGCAGCAGGGTGCGGGCGGCGGCGCGGTGGCGCCGGGCGGAATGTCGCGCGGAGTGCTGGGCGTTCAGGAGCCGCGCGGAGTGGCCGGCGTTGAGCCCGTCGTAGAAGTCCCGGTAGTAGAAGGCCAGGCCCTCGGGGGTCAGGCGCGGGTTCTGGAAGGAGTGCGAGCAGGCGCGGCACTGGTCGACGACGAAGCTGCCGGGCTTGTGCTGGAGGAGGTCGGTGGTCCGCAGCCGGGTGCGCAGGCGGCTGGAGCCGCACCAGGGGCAGTCGGTCCTGCGCGGCTCGTGGAACCGGTCGGTGCCCTGGGCGAGTTCGGTGAGATAGGCGGGCCGCCGCTCGGCGACGGCCTCGGTCGTGGGGGTCATCACGAACTCCTGTGGGACGGTCCGAGGGGCGCCACACCACCCTGGGGCGATACGACAATCCGGGGCATCCAGGAACGTAAAGGATCACGGAGAGACCCGCAATGACGCTGCGGATCCGATGCATCGCATGGCGTAACACCACGTCATGCGCCGGGTCGGGGAACGGCCGGTACTGTTCGGCGAATGAGCTCGCTGAATCTCGACGACTTCACCGATCTGATCGAGCGCCCCGACGGCGGGACGCGTCGCGACGCCGAGGAACGCCGCGCCCGCTTCGCGGTGCCGCCCGGCGCGCTCGGCCGCCTGGACGAGCTGGGCGAGTGGCTGTCGGCCGCCCAGGCCACGGTGCCGGTCAAGCCTTTGGAGCGGCCGCGCGTGGTGCTGTTCGCGGGTGACCACGGGGTCGCGGAACTCGGGGTGTCGGCGCGGCCCGCGGGAAGTGCCGCGGCGCTGGTGCGCCAGGCCGTCGAGGGCGGGAGCGCGTCGGCGATCCTCGCGCGGCGCCTGGGTGTTCCGGTGCGGGTCGTCGACATGTCGCTGGACTGCGAGCCCGACGAGCTGCCCGCCGAGGTCGTACGGCACCGGGTGCGCAGGTCGTCCGGGCGCATCGACATCGAGGACGCGCTGACGCCCGAGGAGGCGGAGGCCGCGTTCCGGGCGGGCATGGCCGTCGCCGACGAGGAGGCGGATTCCGGCACGGATCTGGTGGTGCTCGGCGATCTCAGCGTGGGCGGGACGACGGCGGCCGCGACGCTGATCGCGGCGCTGTGCGGGACGGACGCGTCCGTGGTGACCGGGCGCGGCGGCTCGCCGATCGACGACCTGGCGTGGATGCGTAAGTGCGCGGCCGTGCGGGACGCCCTGCGGCGGGCCAGGCCCGTGCTCGGCGACCAGCTGGCGCTGCTCGGCGCGGTGGGCGGCGCGGACCTCGCCGCCGCGACCGGGTTCCTGCTGCAGAGCGCGGTGCGGCGTACGCCGGTGATCCTGGACGGCGTCGTGTCGGCGGCGTGCGCGCTCGTCGGGCAGCGGATCGCGTTCCGGGCGCCGGACTGGTGGCTGGCGGGCCAGTCGAGCGGGGAGCCCGCGCAGGCGAAGGCGCTGGACCGGATGGCGATGGAGCCGCTGCTCGACCAGGGCGTGACGGTGGGCGAGGGAGCAGGGGCGCTGCTCGCGCTGCCGCTGGTACAGGCCGCCGCGGCACTGGCGGCGGAGCTGCCACAGGCCCCGCAGGCCGCCGAGGAGACGCCGGCCGCCGAGGAGACGGAGACCGCCGACGCGACCGAGTAGGGCACCGGGCGCGCCTTTTCGACGGCGGGGGGGCGGGGGGGGTTGGGGCCCCCCCGCCCCCCGCCGTTTCGCACCCCGGCGATGCTCAACCCATATCGCCTCAAATGACCAATATGCTCCCTGCCTATGGCAGATGAACACACGAGCGCTCCACCCGCGCGCCCCGCCCACGCCTCCACCCCCACCACGAAACGGGCGGCCGCCTTCCTCGTCTGGTACCTGCGCGTCGTCACGTTCATCAACCTCCTGAGCGCGGTCTGGGTCTCCCTCGGCCAGGACCTGCAACGTCACAACACCGACAACTACTTCACCCCGTACCTGCTGACGGCCGGCTTCGCGTCCGGGGTCTTCACCTGGTTCCTGGCGATCACGATGCGCCGTCGCAAGCGCGCAGCGTGGATCCTCAACCTCGTACTCAGCGGGCTCTTCCTGCTCCTGTTCATCGTCGTGATGTTCTTCCCCGAGGTGCACCGCTACGCGCAGAACTGGATCTCGCTCGTCCTGACCGCCGCGTTCGTCGCCGCGCTGCTGCTCGGGCGGCGGGAGTTCTACGCGAAGGGGGACCGCTCGAACGCGAAGCTGGCGGCCGCGGTCGGGATCGGCGGACTCCTCGTGACGTCCCTGTTCGCGACGTTCCTCGTGACCGTCACCAACCAGGCGCACAACGGGCACCACTCGACGTTCCTGGAGCGCTGGCGCTACGGCACCCTGCGCCTCATCTCGGTCGCCACCGACGAGTCCCGCTACCCCGGCATCACGTCGCCGAACTGGGTCAACGTCGTCATCAACATCCTGAGCACCCTCCTCCTGCTCGCCGTCGCGTACGCCGCGTTCCGCTCCCGCAAGGCCGTCGACCCCATCACCCCCGACGACGAGGCCAAACTGCGCGCGCTGCTCGACAAGGAGGGCGACCGGGACTCGCTCGGCTACTTCGCGCTGCGCCGCGAGAAGAGCGTCGTGTGGTCGCCGACGGGCAAGGCCGGCGTCGCGTACCGCGTCGTCGGCGGCGTCTCGCTCGCGTCGGGCGATCCGATCGGCGACCCCGAGGCCTGGCCCGGCGCGATCGCCCCCTGGCTCATGGAGGCGCGCGAACACGGCTGGATCCCGGCCGTGATGGGCGCGAGCGAGGAGGCGGGCACCATCTACGCCCGGCACGGTCTCGACGCCCTCGAACTCGGCGACGAAGCCATCGTCGAGATCCCTGAGTTCACCCTGGAGGGCCGCGCCATGCGCACCGTCCGGCAGGCCTACAACCGGGTCAGGCGCGCGGGTTACGAGGTGCGGATCCGGCGCCACGAGGACATCCCCGCCGACGAGATGACGTACTTGCTCCAGCGCGCCGACGACTGGCGCGACGGGGCGACCGAGCGCGGCTTCTCGATGGCGCTCGGGCGGCTCGGCGACCCGGCGGACGGGCGCTGCGTGATGCTCGAATGCACCGATGGGAAAGGCGAGTTGAAGGCCGTGCTCTCATTCGTCCCGTGGGGACCGGAGGGGCTCTCGCTCGACCTGATGCGGCGCGACAGGGACTCCGAGAACGGGCTGATGGAGTTCATGGTGATCGAACTGCTCCAGCGTGCCGGCGAGATCGGGATCACGCAGGTGTCTCTGAACTTCGCGATGTTCCGGTCCGTCTTCGAACGTGGCTCGCGGCTCGGCGCGGGCCCGGTGCTGCGCCTGTGGCGCTCGCTGCTCAGCTTCTTCTCACGGTGGTGGCAGATCGAATCCCTCTACCGGGCCAACGCGAAGTACCGGCCCATCTGGGAACCCCGCTTCCTGCTCTTCGAGAAGAGCGCCGACCTGCCGCGGATCGGCCTCGCCTCCGCGCGCGCCGAGGGCTTCCTGGAGGCGCCGGGCCTGCCGAACTGGATGCACCGCAGGCATCTGGAGCCGCGCCCGTGAGATCCCCGGCCGCCCTGGCCCGCGCCGAATGGGGCCCGCTGTGGTCGACGGTGCACAGGGGGGTCGTCGCCAAGAGATGGCGGGTGGCGCCGATGACGCTCGGCGCCTTCTGCCTCACGGCCCTGTTCCAGTACGTGCAGAACCAGCCCTGGGGCTATCGGTTCGTGCAGGACGTCGGCTCCGTACGGGCCGAGGACCCGTTGTGGCTGTCCGTGCTGCGCACCCCGCTGTCCCTCTTCGTGCCGGCACTCGACCTGCCCGTGTGGGGCGCGCTCGCACAGGTCCTGATCGTGTCCGGCATCGCGGAGATCTGCCTCGGCTGGAGGGGCGCGCTCGCCATCGGATACGTCGCCACCCTCGCCGGCACCCTCTACGCCCGCCTCGGTATCGCTCTCGGCCCCGACGGTCCGCTCGGCCTGCCCGCGTCGGACGCGCAGATCGTCGACAACGGCCCCTCGGCGGCGGTCGTCGGCCTCGCCGTGTACGTGTGCTGGCGCCATCGCGCCCGGTGGACGGCGGGCGTGGTGGTCGCCCTCATGGTGCTCGAGGCGGCTGGCAAGCCGAACCTCGCGGGCAAGGAGCACCTGGCGGCGATGACCGCGGTCGCCCTGGTCGTCGTGGCGCGGTGGGCCGTCGGCACCGTGCGTCACCGGGACGCCGAGCGCTCCGGGTCGGGTGTGCCGCCGATCAGGTCCTGAAAGCCCCGGCTCAGCTTCGACCAGCGCCGGTCGTGCCGGTAGGCGCGCAACCGCGATCTGGCCCTGGCCTTGGGGCGCCGCCGGTACCAGCGCTTGGCCCACGCCGATCCGGGCCGCGCGAGCCTGATGGCCCCGAACAGCGCGACGAACGGCACGAGTACGCCGACGATCGCGAGCCGGGGCTTCCCCTTGAACATGGCCAGCACGACGAACAGGAGGTTGGCCAGGACCGTGAGGATCGCGGTACCGCGCCCCTGCTCCTCCTGTCCCGTCACGTCGTTCACACCGAGCGGCGAGAAGCCGCTGAGGACGAGCAGCCCGAGCGCCGCGGCGAGGACGACCGCCTCCACACTCTGCCGGCCCTGTTCGGTCCAGTACACGTCGGCGAGGTGCAGGATCAGCGCGAACTCGTCGAGGACCAGGCCCGCGCCGGTCCCGAAGATCACTGCGCAGATCGAGGCGGAAACGCCGTGCCGCCCGCTGCCGACCGCGCCGAACCCGCCGATGACGGTGAGGATCACGCCCGGCACCACGTGATGGATGTGTATGCCGCCCGGCGTGACGTTCCGGAACGGCCCGCGCCCGGCTCGGATGAGGCGCGTGATCGTACGGGTCGTGGCGAAGGTCAGCAGGAACGCGGCGAGGGCGAGCAGCAGCGGCAGCTTCCCCGGCTCGACGATGTTCCGGTACCACCAGTCACCCATGCGGCCATCCTGCTGCCGGGGCACGGGCGCCGCCCGCTGTGCTGGGCCCCCCGGGTAGCCTGCCGGGATGCCCGCAACCCCGGCCGATGGCCTCCGCTTCGCCTTCGGCACCCTCACCGTGCTCCCGGTCAAGGTCACCCGATGGGACCGCGAGGCGGCCCGCGCCGGAATGCTGTGTGCCCCTCTCGCCGGGTTCGTCGTGGGCCTGGCCGCCGCCGCGCTCGGCGGGATCCTGACGCTGCTCGGCGCCGGACCGCTGCTCGCGGCCGTGGCGAGCGTGAGCGTCCCGGCCGCGCTGACCCGGGGACTGCACCTGGACGGGCTCGCCGACACCGCCGACGGCCTCGGCAGCGGCAAGCCGGCCGAGGACGCGCTGCGCATCATGAAGCAGTCGGACATCGGTCCGTTCGGCGTCATCACGCTCGTCCTCGCGCTCCTCGCCCAGGTCGCCGCGCTCACCGAGCTGTACGCGGATTCGTGGGCCCGCGGCGCGCTCGCCGCCGTCGTCTCGGCACTCACCGCCCGGCTCGCGCTCACCCTGGCCTCGCGCGCCGGTGTCCCGCCGGCCCGGCCCGAGGGCCTGGGCGCCGCCGTCGCCGGAACCGTGCCGGTGCGCGGGGCGCTGCTCGCCGCCGCCGTGACGGTGTGCGCCGCCGGTGCCGCGGGCGCCGTCACCGGCCCGGCGTACGGCGCCGTGCGCGGTGCGGCGGCCGCCGTACTGGGCTGCTGCGCGGCCGAACTCCTGCTGCGCCACTGCGTGCGCCGCTTCGGCGGAGTGACGGGTGATGTCTTCGGCGGCGTCGCCGAGACCGCCGCCACCGCGGCCCTCGTCGTCCTCACCTTCGGCTGACACGGCCGCGGTCGCATACCGCGAAGCGCACCCTCGCGCACACGGGCGTAGGCTCCCCAAGGGGCCATACACCCCACGGCCCGTCAGAACTCATTAAGACACCATGAAAGTAGGGACCTCACCACCGTGACTGCTCTGACTCTCAGCACCGCCGCCGCGTCCGGCCTGCGTGCCGACGCGATCGTCGTCGGTGTGGCGAAGGGTGCCAAGGGACCCGTCGTCGCCCCCGGCGCGGAGGCCGTGGACAAGGCCTACGACGGCAAGCTCGCCGCCGTCCTGGAGACCCTCGGCGCTTCCGGCGGTGAGGGTGAGGTGACGAAGCTCCCCGCCCCCTCCGGCTTCAAGGCCCCGGTCGTCCTGGCCGTCGGTCTCGGTCCGGTGCCGGAGAAGGACGAGACGTACGACGCGGAGGCCCTGCGCCGCGCCGCCGGTGCCGCCGCCCGCGCGCTGGCCGGTGCGAAGAAGGCCGCGTTCGCCCTGCCCGTCGAGGACTCGGGTGACGCGGGCGCGATCGCGGAGGGCGCCCTGCTCGGCGCTTACTCCTTCGACGCCTACAAGGAGTCGGCCCAGGACGGCACGAAGAACGGCAAGGCGCCGCTCGGCGAGATCGCCCTGCTCGGTGCCAAGCCCCGCGACAAGGCGTTCAAGGCCGCCGTGGAGCGTGCCCTCGCCGTGACCGAGGAGCTCAACCGCGCCCGCGACCTGGTCAACACCCCGCCGAACGACCTCACCCCGGAGGCCTTCGCCGCCGTCGCCTCGGCCGCGGCCAAGGAGCACGGCATCAAGGTGCAGATCCTCGACGAGAAGGCGCTCGTCAAGGGCGGCTTCGGCGGCATCCTCGGCGTCGGCGCCGGCTCGGACGCCCCGCCGCGCCTGGTGAAGCTCTCCTACACGTCGTCCAAGGCGGACAAGCACCTCGCCTTCGTCGGCAAGGGCATCACGTACGACTCGGGCGGCATCTCCCTCAAGCCGGCCGGGCACAACGAGACGATGAAGTGCGACATGGCCGGCGCCGCCGCCGTGTTCGCCGCCGTCGTCACCGCCGCGCGTCTGGGCCTCAAGGTGAACGTCACCGGCTGGCTGGCGCTCGCCGAGAACATGCCGTCGGGCTCGGCCACCCGCCCGGGTGACGTCCTTCGCATGTACTCCGGCAAGACCGTCGAGGTCCTGAACACGGACGCCGAGGGCCGCCTGGTCCTGGCCGACGCCATCGCCAAGGCCTCCGAGGAGACCCCCGACGCGATCGTCGACGTCGCCACGCTGACCGGCGCGATGATGCTGGCGCTCGGCAACCGCACGTTCGGCATCATGGCGAACGACGACGCTTTCCGTACGTCGCTCCACGAGGTCGCCGAGGAGGTCGGCGAGCCGTCCTGGCCCATGCCGCTCCCCTCCGACCTGCGCAAGGGCATGGACTCCGCCACCGCCGACATCGCCAACATGGGCGAGCGCATGGGCGGCGGCCTGGTGGCCGGCCTCTTCCTCCAGGAGTTCGTCGGCGAGGGCATCACGTGGGCCCACCTCGACATCGCGGGCCCGGCCTTCAACGAGGGCGGCGCGTCCGGCTACACGCCCAAGGGCGGCACCGGGTCCGCGGTCCGTACTCTGGTGCGCCTCGCGGAGCGCACGGCCGACGGTGACCTCGGCTGACGCGTAAGGCACGGCTCGACAGCCCCCGGGTGCGACGGCACCCGGGGGCTGTTCGCTTTCGACGAAATCCGCAGCCTCCCGGACCCCCTCACCCGGGTTTCGGATGTAACCGCCGTCTCACCCCCGGGCCCGGCGTCCCGTCCGCCTCCGACAAGTGCGAAGATGGGTCCTCGGCAGGACAGGGCCCCCACCACAGGGCCGAAGCATAAAAAAGCGGCCGGACACCAGCCGCCGCCCGGTCACTGCAGACCGGCGTACGGCGCACATGCATGGAGGACGTGACGTGGCGAACGACGCCAGCACCGTTTTCGACCTAGTGATCCTCGGCGGTGGCAGTGGCGGTTACGCCGCGGCCCTGCGCGGAGCGCAGCTGGGCCTGGACGTCGCCCTGATCGAGAAGAACAAGCTCGGCGGCACCTGCCTGCACAACGGCTGCATCCCGACGAAGGCCCTGCTGCACGCCGGTGAGATCGCCGACCAGGCGCGCGAGGCCGACCAGTTCGGTGTCAAGGCCTCCTTCGAGGGCATCGACATCGCGGGCGTCCACAAGTACAAGGACGACGTGATCTCCGGCCTGTACAAGGGCCTGCAGGGTCTCGTCGCCTCCCGCAAGGTGACGTACATCGAGGGCGAGGGCCGCCTGTCGTCCCCGACCTCCGTGGACGTGAACGGCCAGCGCGTCCAGGGCCGCCACGTGCTCCTCGCGACCGGCTCCGTGCCGAAGTCGCTGCCGGGCCTGGAGATCGACGGCAACCGGATCATCTCCTCGGACCACGCGCTGAAGCTGGACCGCGTCCCGCAGTCCGCGATCATCCTCGGCGGCGGCGTCATCGGCGTCGAGTTCGCCTCCGCGTGGAAGTCCTTCGGCACCGACGTCACCGTCGTCGAGGGCCTGAAGCACCTCGTGCCCGTCGAGGACGAGAACAGCTCCAAGCTCCTGGAGCGCGCGTTCCGCAAGCGCGGCATCAAGTTCAACCTCGGCACCTTCTTCGAGAAGGCCGAGTACACGCAGGACGGCGTCCGCGTGACCCTCGCCGACGGCAAGACCTTCGAGGCCGAGGTCCTCCTGGTCGCCATCGGCCGCGGCCCGGTCTCGGCCGGTCTCGGTTACGAGGAGCAGGGCGTCGCGATGGACCGCGGTTACGTCCTGGTCGACGAGTACATGCAGACCAACGTGCCGACCGTCTCCGCCGTCGGTGACCTCGTCCCGACGCTCCAGCTCGCGCACGTCGGCTTCGCCGAGGGCATCCTGGTGGCGGAGCGTCTGGCCGGTCTCAAGACCGTCCCGATCGACTACGACGGCGTGCCGAAGGTGACGTACTGCCACCCCGAGGTCGCCTCCGTCGGTATCACCGAGGCCAAGGCCAAGGAGATCTACGGTGCGGACAAGGTCGTCGCTCTGAAGTACAACCTCGCGGGCAACGGCAAGTCCAAGATCCTCAAGACCGCGGGCGAGATCAAGCTCGTCCAGGTCAAGGACGGTGCCGTGGTCGGCGTCCACATGGTCGGCGACCGTATGGGCGAGCAGGTCGGCGAAGCCCAGCTGATCTACAACTGGGAAGCGCTGCCCGCCGAGGTCGCCCAGCTCATCCACGCCCACCCGACGCAGAACGAGGCACTCGGAGAGGCCCACCTGGCCCTCGCGGGCAAGCCGCTGCACTCGCACGACTAGGTCAGGCCGCAGGCTGGACCCAGTCGTCCCTGTCGTCCCCTGGGCGCGACGACCGACCACAGACTTCCGCACTCCCCCAAGCTCTCAACATCGCTCGAGCAGGGGAGACCCCACTAAGGAGCAACAGAAACCATGTCGGTTTCCGTATCCCTTCCGGCGCTCGGTGAGAGTGTCACCGAGGGCACCGTCACCCGCTGGCTGAAGGCCGAGGGCGAGCGCGTCGAGGTCGACGAGCCGCTGCTCGAGGTCTCGACCGACAAGGTCGACACCGAGATCCCCTCGCCCGCCGCCGGCATTCTGGCCTCCATCAAGGTCGCCGAGGACGAGACCGTCGAGGTCGGCGCCGAGCTCGCCGTCATCGACGACGGCACGGGCGCGCCCGCCGCCGCCCCGGCTCCCGCCGCTGCGGAGGCCCCGGCCGCCGCTCCGGCCCCCGTCGCCGAGGCCCCCGCGGCCCCGGCCGCCGCCCCGGCTGCTCCGGCCGCCCCCGCCGGTGCCGCTTCCGGCACCGACGTCGTGCTGCCCGCTCTCGGCGAGTCCGTCACCGAGGGCACCGTCACCCGCTGGCTGAAGGAGGTCGGCGAGGAGGTCGCGGAGGACGAGCCCCTGCTCGAGGTCTCCACGGACAAGGTCGACACCGAGATCCCCTCCCCCGTCGCCGGCGTTCTCCTGGAGATCTCCGTCGCCGAGGACGAGACCGCCGAGGTCGGCGCCAAGCTGGCCGTCATCGGTGCTCCCGGTGCCGCTCCGGCCGCCGCCGCGCCCGCCGCCCCGGCTGCTCCGGCTCCGGCCCCGGCTGCCCCCGCGGCCCCGGTCGCCGCCCCGGCCCCGGTCGCCGCCCCGGCCCCGGCGGCTCCGGTCGCCCCGGCCCCGGTCGCGGCTCCCGCTCCGGTCGCCCCCGCCGCCCCGGCCCCCGCCGCGGTCGCCGGTGACGACGGCGCGTACGTGACCCCGCTGGTCCGCAAGCTCGCGTCGGAGAACGGCGTGGACCTGGGCACCGTCAAGGGCACCGGCGTCGGTGGCCGTATCCGCAAGCAGGACGTCATCGCGGCCGCCGAGGCCGCGAAGGCCGCCCCGGCCCCCGCCGCCGCTGCCGCTCCGGCCGCGAAGGCCCCGGCCCTGGAGGTCTCTCCCCTCCGCGGTCAGACGGTCAAGATGACCCGCATGCGCAAGGTCATCGGCGACAACATGATGAAGGCGCTGCACTCGCAGGCCCAGCTGACCTCGGTCGTCGAGGTCGACATCACCAAGCTGATGAAGCTGCGCGCCAAGGCGAAGGACGCGTTCGCGGCCCGTGAGGGCGTCAAGCTCTCCCCGATGCCGTTCTTCGTCAAGGCCGCCGCCCAGGCGCTGAAGGCCCACCCGGTCGTCAACGCCCGGATCAACGACGACGAAGGCACCATCACGTACTTCGACTCGGAGAACATCGGCATCGCCGTTGACGCCGAGAAGGGTCTGATGACGCCGGTCATCAAGAGCGCGGGCGACCTGAACATCGCCGGTATCTCGAAGAAGACCGCCGAGCTGGCCGGCAAGGCCCGCGGTGGCGGCCTCACGCCGGACGACATGTCCGGTGCGACCTTCACGATCTCCAACACGGGCTCGCGCGGTGCGCTCTTCGACACCGTCATCGTGCCGCCGAACCAGGCCGCGATCCTGGGCATCGGCGCCACGGTGAAGCGTCCGGTCGTCATCAACCACCCGGACCTCGGCGAGACCATCGCCGTCCGGGACATGACGTACCTGTCGCTCTCCTACGACCACCGTCTCGTGGACGGCGCGGACGCCGCCCGCTACCTGACCACGGTCAAGGCGATCCTGGAGGCCGGCGAGTTCGAGGTCGAGCTCGGCCTGTAACTCTCGTCTCATCAGCGCGCACGCCCCCGTCCGGAGGTCTTCCGGACGGGGGCGCCGCCGTATTGTCTAGAGGTCAACGCACCTTGGGGTCCGTGCCCCCTCTGGAGGAGCCATCATGACCGCGCCCGTCGTCCACTCGCTGCGCGAACAGATCCGCGAGCACATCGTCGAGGGGATCGTCAGCGGGCGCTGGAAGCCGGGCGAGCGCATCGTGGAGCGCCGCATCGCGACGGAGCTCGAGGTCAGCCAGACGCCCGTGCGGGAGGCCCTGCGGGAGCTGGAGAGCCTGCGCCTGATCGAGTCCGCCCCCAACAAGGGCGTCCGGGTGCGGAATCTGACGGCGGCCGACCTGGAGGAGAGCTACCCGGTCAGGGCCGGCCTGGAGGCCATCGCGGCGGAGCTGGCGGCCGGAAAGCTGGCCGAGGACTGCTCGGCCCTCGAACCCCATGTGGCGGCCCTCTACCGCGCCGACCAGGAGGCCGACGGGACGGGCCAGGTGCGGCACACGGTCGCCTTCCACCGCGAGCTGGTGCGTGCCGCGGGGAACTCCGTGCTCCTGCACACCTGGGAGGGCCTCGGCATCGAGGTGTTCACGGCCCTGTCCATCCGGTGGCTGGGCACCGTCCAGCAGTCGTACGCGGAGGAGCACGAGGCGCTCGTGGCCGCGTTCCGGCGCCGGGATCCCGCGATCGCGGAGCTGGTGAAGGCGCACGTGCTCGGCTGCGCCCCGCGCGCCTGAGCCACACCCCGCTCAGACGTCGTCACGGCACGCCTCCCACCTGCGAATATCCGGCGTTCCCGCCTTCGAAATCAAGGCACCCGGTGCCCCGTTCAATGGCACCGGATGCCCACTTTCTCCATCTGAGGAAGTTTTCTCCTTCAATTCTTTGATCGATCATCGATCAGGGAGTTAGAGTCGCCGACGGGTCTCCACCAGAGACCCACGCCCTGTCCTGCCAAAGACCTAGGGCACCCCCACCCTTTCCGCTAAGGGAACCCCCCTCCGACTCAGGAAGGCGGCGCAATGACCGACCCCTCCGCAATCCAGCCGAGCGAGCTCGACCAGCTCCCGGACCGCGACCCCGAGGAGACCGCCGAATGGCAGGCCTCCCTGGACGCCGTTACCAAGGCGGCCGGGCCGCACCGTGCCGCGTACCTGATGCGCCGCACGCTGGAGCGCGCCGAGGGCTCAGGCCTGGCGCTGCCGAAGCTCCTCGAGACCGACTACGTCAACACCATCCCGACCGCCGCCGAGCCGGCGATCGAGGGTGACGAGGCGCTGGAACTGAAGATCGCCGCGTGGAACCGCTGGAACGCGGCCGCGATGGTGACCCGTGGTTCCAAGTACGGCGTCGGCGGCCACATCGCCACGTTCGCCTCTGCGGCCTGGCTCTACGAGACCGGCTTCAACCACTTCTTCAAGGGGAAGGAGGGCGACGGCTCCGGTGATCAGCTGTACATCCAGGGCCACGCCTCCCCCGGCATCTATGCCCGCGCCTTCCTCGACGGCCGCCTGAGCGAGCAGCAGCTCGACCACTTCCGCCAGGAGTCCGGCGGCGACGGTCTGCCGTCGTATCCGCACCCGCGGCGCCTGCCCTGGCTGTGGGAGTTCCCGACCGTCTCCATGGGCCTCGGCCCGCTGTCGGCGATCTACCAGGCGCGGTTCAACCGCTACCTCACCAACCGCAAGATCAAGGACGTCTCCGCCTCGCACGTGTGGGCGTTCCTCGGTGACGGCGAGATGGACGAGCCCGAGGCCACCGCGGCCCTGGCGCTCGCCTCGCGTGAGGGTCTGGACAACCTGACCTTCGTCATCAACTGCAACCTGCAGCGCCTCGACGGCCCGGTCCGCGCCAACTTCCGCGTGGTCCAGGAGCTGGAGGCGCAGTTCCGCGGCGCCGGCTGGAACGTCATCAAGACGCTCTGGGGCTCCGCCTGGGACGAGCTGTTCCAGCTCGACACGACCGGCGCGCTCGTGCGCCGGCTGCGCGAGGTGCCGGACGCCCAGTTCCAGACGTACGCGACGCGCGACGCCGCGTACATCCGCGAGCACTTCTTCGGCTCCGAGCCCGCGCTCGTCGAGCTGGGCAGGCTGCTCACGGACGACAAGATCGCCGAGTGCTTCAAGGTCTCGCGCGGCGGCCACGAGCCCCGCAAGGTGTACGCGGCCTACCGTGCGGCCCTGTCGCACGCGGGCGCGCCGACCGTGATCCTGGTCCAGACGGTCAAGGGCTTCACGCTGGGCAAGGGCTTCGAGTCCAAGAACGCCAACCACCAGATGAAGAAGCTGTCGGTGGACGAGTTCAAGGACATGCGTGACCTCCTTGAACTGCCCATCTCCGACAGCCAGTTCATCGACGGCCAGGTCCCCTACGGCCACCCGGGCGCCGACTCCCCCGAGGTCCGCTACCTCCAGGAGCGCCGCGCGGCCCTCGGCGGCCCCGCCCCGGCCCGCCGCACGCACGCGATCGCCCCGCTGCCGGCCCCGGCCGACAAGGCGTTCGCGTCCTTCGACAAGGGCTCCGGCTCGCAGTCGGTCGCGACGACCATGGCGTTCGTACGCCTGGTCAAGGACCTCGTACGCGACAAGGAGACCGGCAAGCGCTGGGTGCCGATCGTCCCGGACGAGGCGCGCACCTTCGGCATGGAGTCGCTGTTCCCGTCGCTCGGCATCTACTCCCCCAAGGGTCAGACGTACGAGCCGGTCGACCGCGACCAGCTGATGTACTACAAGGAAGCCACGGACGGCCAGATCCTCAACGAGGGCATCACCGAGGCCGGCTCCATGGCGGACTTCATCGCCGCGTCCTCCGCGTACGCCACGCACGGCGAGGCGATGATCCCCTTCTACATCTTCTACTCGATGTTCGGCTGGCAGCGCACGGCCGACCAGATGTGGCAGCTCGGCGACCAGCTGGGCCGCGGCTTCCTGGTCGGTGCCACCGCGGGCCGTACGACGCTGACGGGTGAGGGTCTGCAGCACGCGGACGGTCACTCGCCGGTCATCGCGGCGACCAACCCGGCCGCGCTGTCCTACGACCCGGCGTTCGCGTACGAGATCGGCGCGATCGTCAAGGACGGTCTGCGCCGCATGTACGGCGAGGCGGCCCCGGGCGAGGACCAGAACGTCTTCTACTACCTGACGGTCTACAACGAGCCGATGCCGCAGCCGGCCAAGCCCGCGGGCGTGGACGAGGGCATCCTCAAGGGCCTGTACCGCTTCAACACCGCCGAGTCGGCCGGGGTGAACGTCGCGGCCGCCAACGCCCCCCGCATCCAGCTTCTCGGCTCGGGCACGGCGATCCACTGGACCCTCGAGGCGCAGAAGCTGCTCGCCGAGGAGTGGGGTGTCGCCGCCGACGTGTGGTCCGCGACCTCCTGGACCGAGCTGCGCCGCGACGCCCTGGAGGCGGACGAGGCGATCCTGCGCGGCGAGGAGCGCACTCCGTACATCCGTACGGCGCTCAACGGCGCCCAGGGCCCGGTCCTCGCGGTCTCCGACTACATGCGCCAGGTCCCCGACCAGATCGCGCAGTGGGTCGAGCAGGACTACACCTCGCTCGGTGCGGACGGCTTCGGTCTCTCCGACACCCGTGAGGCGGCCCGCCGTCACTTCGGCATCGACGCGCAGTCGATCGTCGTCGCGGCCCTGGCCCAGCTCGCCCGCCGCGGCGAGGTCAAGGCCTCGGCCGTGAAGGAGGCGCGAGAGCGCTACGGCCTGTAGTTCCTCGTCATGCGTGCCCCGTCCCGATTGCCGGGGCGGGGCACGCGTGCGTGAATGAGGAGGAGCCCAGGGGGGCGCCGTTCAGGGGAGATGTACGTCCATGAAGATCTCCAAAACGCCGTCAGCGCCCTGCTGGGCGGACCTCTCCACGCCCGACACCGACGCGGCCCGGCTCTTCTACCGAGGGCTCCTCGACTGGCGCAGCGAAGTGGTGTCCGATCCGCGGTCGGGGGCCTACGGCCTCTTCAGGTCCGGCGACGAGCTGGTCGCCGGCATCAGCCCGACCAGGAGCCCGAAGGAACCGTCGGCGTGGCTGCCGTACTACCAGTCGGCCGGGGTCGACGCGGTCATCGCGCGCGTGAAGGGCAACGGCGGCACGGTGGTCACGGGCCCGGAGACCATCGCGGAGGACGGCGTCTTCGCGGTCTGCCAGGACCCGTCGGGGGCCGCGTTCGGCCTGTGGCAGCCGATCACGAACACGGGCTTCGGCGTCGTGAACGCGCCGGGGAGTTTCTGCTGGTTCGAGCTGCTGACCCGCGATCCGGACGGGTCCGAGGACTTCTACCAGTCCGTACTGGGCTGGGGCGCGAAGCGGCACCCCTACGGGGGCGGCGGCACGTACACCGAGTGGAGCGTCGACGCCGAGCCCTTCGGCGGCATGCTCGACACGGCGTCGGGCTCGTTCCCCGAGGATCTGCCGGCGCACTGGATGGTGTACGTCGCCGTCGGGGACACCGACACGACGGCGGCCCGCTGCAAGGAGCTCGGCGGGCAGATCCTGGTGCACCCGACGACGATCGAGCCGGGCCGGTTCGCGGTGCTCGCCGATCCGCAGGGCGCCTCGTTCGCCGTCATCACGTACGCCCCGCGCTGAGGGCCCGCATCATGGGCGTATGCGTGCTGCCCGCCTGATCAAGATGGTGTTGTTGCTCCAGTCCCGGCCGTCGATGACGGCGGGTGAGCTGGCGCGCGAACTGGAGGTCTCGGAGCGGACGGTGACCCGGGACGCGCAGGCGCTGTCCGAGGCGGGCGTGCCGGTGTACGCGGACCGGGGCAGAGCGGGCGGGTACCGGCTGATCGGCGGCTACCGGACGCGGCTGACCGGTCTGGCGCGCGGCGAGGCGGAGGCCCTGTTCCTGTCCGGGGTGCCGGGCGCGCTGCGCGAGATGGGCCTTGAGGACGCGGCGTCGGCCGCGCGGCTGAAGGTGTCGGCGGCGCTGCTGCCCTCGCTGCGGGACGCCTCGCGCACGGCGGCGCAGCGGTTCCATCTGGACGCGCCGGGCTGGTTCAAGGAGCCGCGGACGCCCGAGCTGCTGCCCGCGGTGGCGGACGCGGTGTGGGACGACAGGGTGGTGCGCGCCCGCTACCGCCGTGACGAGGCGGAGAGCTCGCGGGAGGTGGTGCGGGAGCTGGAGCCGTACGGGCTCGTCCTGAAGGCGGGTGTCTGGTATCTGTGCGCCCGCGTCGCGGGCGGCGGGGCCCACCGGGTGTACCGGATCGACCGGTTCACCGGCGTCGAGGCGGGCGAGGAGCGCTTCGTACGGGACGAGGAGTTCGACCTGCCGGGGTTCTGGGAGGAGCGGGCCGAACAGTTCGCGCGGTCCATCCTGCGCGCGGAGGTCGTCCTGCGGATGTCCCCCGCGGGGCTGCGGCAGCTTCCGTACGCGACCGAGCCCGTGTCCGTGCGTGCGGCGCGGGAGTCGGCGGGCGAGCCCGACGAGGAGGGGTGGGTGACGGTGACTCTGCCGGTCGAGTCGGAGGACGTCGCGTACGGCCAGCTGTTCGCGCTCGGGCCCGAGGCGGAGGTCCTCGCCCCCGCCGCGCTGCGCGAGCGCTTCGCCGGCGCGGCGCGGCGGATGGCGGACCGCTACCGGTGAGCTGCCGGGCGCCGTGCCCTCGGCAGGTGCGCACATAACGAACTGGCGCAGCTCCGGCACTCGGCGTGCGTCCCCGACCCCCAAGGCAGATGCTTGTCCCGTGATGGACGAGACGGAGTTCTGGGAGATCGTGGACAGCACCCGCGAGGCCGCCGAGGGCGACCCCGAGGACCATGCAGAGCTGCTCGTCGACCGGCTGCTCCAGGTCGACCCCGAAGCGGTGCTCGACTTCGCCCGTCACTTCGAGTCCCGCTACCACCGCGCCTACCGCTGGGATCTGTGGGGCGCCGCGTGGGTGCTGCTTCACGGGGCGAGCGACGACGCGTTCGACTACTTCCGCTGCTGGCTGATCGGCCAGGGCCGGGAGGTCTTCGAGGGCGCGCTGCACGAGCCGGACTCGCTCGCCGATCTGCTGGGCGAATTCGACGAGGAGATCGACGGTGACGGCGAGGAACTCGGCTACGCGGCGGACGAGGCGTACGAGGAGCTGACCGGCGCGGTGGCGCCCGATCTCGGTATCCCGGCCGCGCCCGCGGAGCCGGAGGGCACGCCGGTCGACTTCGAGAACACGGCGGAGCTCGAACGGCTGTACCCGAAGCTCTCGGAGCGTTTCGGGTCGTAGCCGTCCGAGGGGGTTCACCGCCTGGCTGCCCTGATCGTCTCCTCGATGCCGGGGAACGCGAAGGCGAAGCCTGATTCCAGGAGCCGGGTCGGCACGGCCCGTGTGCTGCCGAGGACGTCGCCCGCCATCTCGCCGAGGACCAGGCGCAGGGCGGGGGCGGGCGCCGTGAACAGGGTGGGGCGGTGCAGCACGCGCCCCATCGCGGCGGTCACCTCGCCGTTCGTGACGGGGTGCGGGGCGGTGAGGTTCACGGGGCCCGACAGCTCGTCCGTGGCGAGGATGTGGCGCAGGGCCGCGATCTCGTCGTACAGCGCGATGTACGACCAGTACTGGCGACCGTCGCCCATGCGTCCGCCGAGCCCGGCCAGGAACAGCGGGAAGAGCCGCGCCCAGGCCCCGCCGCCACGGGACACGACGAGCCCGGACCGCGCGAACACGGTGCGGATTCCGGCCTCCTGGGCGGGCGCCGCGGCCTCCTCCCACTCCACGCACAGCTGTGGCAGGAACCCGTCCCCGGGCGGCGCGCTCTCGTCGACGGCGCGCGTGCCGGTGTCGCCGTAGTAGCCGACGGCGCTGCCGTTGACGAAGACACGGGGAGGCTGTTCGAGCGTGGCGACGGCCTCGGCGAGCGTCGCGGTGCCGAGGACCCGGCTGTCGCGGATCTTCTTCTTGTACGTGTCGGTCCAGCGGTGGTCGCCCACGCCCGCGGCGGCGAAGTTGAGGACCGCGTCGCACCCGGAGAGCCCGGCCGCGTCGACGGACCCCCGCTCCGGGTCCCAGCGGACCTCGTCCGGTGCCGCCGGCTCCCTGCGGACCAGGCGGACGACGTCGTGCCCGTCGGCGCGCAGGGACCGGGTCAGGGCGGAACCGATGAGGCCGGAGGCGCCGGCGACGGCGAACCGGGAGCGTCGTACGGGTGCGGAATCGCTCTGGGTCATAGGTCCATCCTGCCGCGGGAAACGCCCGGCGGCCGGTCGTGGGCCGGTCGTACAGTGGCCCCCATGTCACAGCCGTACATACGTCTCGCCCGCCCCGACGACGAGGACGGTCTCGCCCGGCTCGACCGTGCCGTCTGGTCGACGCTGCACGCCGTCCAGCCGCAGCCGCTGTCGCCGTACGACCCGTTCTTCTCGGAGCGGTTCGGGCCGCGGGACCATCTGGTCGCGGAGCTCGACGGGCGGCTCGCCGGATACGTACGCATCGCCTATCCCACGTCGCTCGCCGTCAACACCCATGTCCGGCAGATCCAGGGCCTCGCGGTCGCCGCCGAGGCGCGGGGCGCCGGGGTCGGCCGGGCGCTGGTCCGCGCAGCGGTGGAGCACGCCCGCAAGGCCGGCGCGCGCCGCATGACGCTGCGGGTGCTCGGGCACAACGGTCCCGCGCGGGCGCTGTACGAATCCGAGGGGTTCGTGGTCGAGGGCGTCCTGCCGGAGGAGTTCCTGCTCGACGGGAAGTACGTGGACGACGTCCTCATGGGCCGGGCCCTGTGAGGGCTCAGCGGTTCTGACGGACCCGCCCGGGGTGCGGTGACGGCCCTCCCGTAGGAGCGTGAAAGCGTCCATGGGAAGGAGCCCGCCGATGACCGGGGCGTTGTCGCGTCGCCGGGACGGCGAGGAGCGGGCCTGGCTGCGCGGGGCACCGCCGCCGCGCTGGGTGCGATGGCTGCCGGTCGCGCTGCTCGTCGCCCTGTGCACGGCCCAGCTGGTCACCGAGGAGAAGCTGGACCTCGGCTTCCTGTTGGGGGCGATCCCGCCGCTGGCCGCCCTGACCTACGGGCCCGCCGCCACGGCGCTGCTCGGCGGCATCGTGATCGTCCTGCTGAACGTGCCCTTCATGAACCTCGGGCGCCCCGGCAACAGCGACGTGCTCACCGTCTCCTTCGTGGCGGTGCTCAGCGTGCTGATCGGCTGGGTCCGCAGCCGGCGCGACGACCAGCTCGTCACCGTGCGCACGGTCGCGGAGGCGGCCCAGTTCGCCGTGCTTCCGCCGCTGCGCGAACGGGTCGGCACGGTGCGCTGCGCGGGCCTGTACCGGGCGGCGGAGCGCGGGGCGCTGGTCGGCGGTGACCTGTTCGACGTGCGCAGGAGTCCGGCCGGGGTGCGGGCCGTGATCGGCGATGTGCAGGGCCACGGTCTGTCGGCGGTGGGCACGGTGGCGGGGCTGCTCGGCGCGTTCCGTGAGGCGGTGCTCGACCAGGCGGACCTGGAGGGGGTCGCGGCGCGCCTCGACCGCAGGCTCGTGGTCGACTCGGCCGAGGACGAGCACGCCGAGCTGTTCGCGACCGCACTGTTGCTCGAGTTCCCCGACGACTCCCCGGTGGTACGGGCCATTTCGTGCGGCCATCCGCGGCCGCTGCTCCTGCGCGGGCAGGAGGTCATCGAGCTGCCGGTGCCGTCCGCGGCGCCTCTCGGGCTCGGGATCGCGGGCCTCTCGCCGCCCGAGCAGCTCACGGTGCGGCTGCGGCCGGGTGACCGCCTGCTCGGTCTGACGGACGGGCTGATCGAGGCGCGGGACTCGTCCGGCGCCTTCTATCCGCTGGCGGAGCGTCTCATCCGGTTCGGCGCGGACGATCCGGCGGAACTGACGGACGCGCTGTGGCGGGACGTGGTGCGGTTCGCGGGGACGGTACAGGACGATCTGACGCTGCTCGTGTTCGCGCCGGAGATCGACCCGTCGGACGACTGACGGTCACTGGCGGCCGACGCCCTGACCGCCTCCCAACAGGCTGATCCCGCCCGTCAGTTCGCGCAGGCAGCGGAGCGCGAGGACCGCCGGTGAGCCGGTCGCGCCCGTCGCGGGTACGTCGGTGGCGGCCCAGCACTCCAGGGCGATCCGGATGGCGTCGGTGGCCGCGGCGGCGGCGAGCCGTACGTCGAGGGGGTCCGCCCGCTCGCCCGCGAGCCGCGCGAGGACCGGCACGAGGCGCTCCTCCGACTCCTGGTTGACCCGGTACCAGACGGCCCGCAGCGCGGCGTCGTCCTGGGCCGCGCGCAGCAGTCCCCTGGTCGTCTCCAGCTGTTCGGGGCCGTGGCCGCCGGGGGCGGAGAGCGTGGCGGTGACGGCCGTCTCCAGGGTGAGCCGCAGGTCGGCGCCGGGCTCGGCGTCCGCGAGGAGGGCGCGCCAGGCGTCGCCGCCCGCGGCGAGGAGCGGGCCGACCGCGTCCTGCTTGCCCCGGAAGTAGCGGTAGAAGGTGCGCAGCGCGACGCCCGCCCGGTGGGCGATGTCCTCGGCCGTCGTGCCGTCGGGGCCGTGCTCGGCGAAGAGTTCGGCGGCGGCGCGGGCGATGTCCAGCTGGGTGGCGGCCTTGCGCCGCTCGGTCAGGGAGGGCTGCGGACCGCGCTGATCGTTCGTGGGGCTCACCGGGGAAGCCTATGCGTCCGGGAACAAGCCTGCACGTTCTGACGTTATGGCAAAACGTGCCACCCAGGCGTACGGTGGACAGCGAATCCGGCGATCCCGGTGACGCGGATCGTGAAGAGAGTGAAGTGGAGCAGTACATGAGCCCGAACCTGAACCGCTACGAAGGCCGTCGCGTACTCGTCACCGGCGGTGGCTCCGGCATCGGCCAGGCCACCGTGCTGCGGGTCCTCGCCGAGGGCGCCCGCGCGGTCGCCGCCGACGTCAGCGAGGCGGGCCTGAAGGACACCGTCGAGAAGGCGACCGCCGCGGGCACCGCGGACCGGCTGACCACGGTCGTCGTGAACGTCGCGGACGAGGCCTCCGTGCGAGCGGGGGTCGCCGCCGCCATCGAGGCGCTCGGCGGCCTGGACGTGCTGGTCAACGCGGCCGGCATCCTGCGCTCCTCGCACACCCACGAGACGTCGCTCGCCGACTTCAACCAGGTGCTGCAGATCAACCTGGCCGGTACGTTCCTGATGATCCGCGAGTCGATCCCGGCGCTTCTCGCGGGTGATGGTTCCGCCGTCATCAACTTCAGCTCGACGTCGGCGACGTTCGCCCACCCCTACATGGCGGCGTACGCGGCGAGCAAGGGCGGCATCCAGTCCATGACGCACGCCCTGGCGAGCGAGTACAGCAAGCAGGGAATCCGGTTCACGGCCGTGCAGCCCGGATCCATCTCCTCCGGCATGACCGACGGCTCCGGCGCCAGCCGGCAGAGCAGCGGCCCCGGCCTTCCCGAGGACGCCGACATGAGCCTGTTCATGAAGCTGGCGCCGGCCATCGGCCAGGGCTTCGCGGGGCCGGAGAGCGTGGCGTCCGTCGTCGCGATGCTCGGCTCGGACGACGGCAGGTTCATCACCGGCACCGAGGTCAGGATCGACGGCGGTACGCACTTCTGACCTGCGGCGGAGTCGGGTTCCGAGCTGCCACGGGGCCCGCGAATTCACTCGTATGGCGCAGCGTGCGGGGCGGGCCCCGGGCGCGCGACGGAGAGTGGCACGTATGCGCGTCTTCCGTATGACGTTGTGCTGCGCACCGGGGGCCACAGCCTTCGGCCTCCTGCTGATGTGCGCCGTGACCGTGGGACCCGGCCACGGCGGTTCGGCGGCGAAGCCGGGGCAGGCGGCGGGCCTCGCCGACCAGGCCGCGCCCGTGCTGCCACCGGCCGCCGTACCGGTGCGCCGGCCGGTCAACGGTCCGCACACCGCCGCGCTGCCCCGGATCGTGCCGCGGACCAAGTGGCTGGCCGACGCCGCGTACCGCAGGCCGCCCGCCCGGTACGCCGACCGCGTCACGGCGGTCTTCATCCACCACACGGACTCGCCGAACGGCTACGACTGCGCCGACACGCCCCGCATCATCCGCTACCTGTACGCGGACCAGGCGGGCGGCCGGAACTGGGACGACATCGGCTACAACTTCCTCGTCGACAAGTGCGGCACGATCTACGAGGGCCGGGCGGGCGGCGCCGACAAGGCGGTCGTGGGGGCGCACGCCCAGGGCTTCAACAAGGGCACGGCGGGCATCGCCGCCATCGGCACCTTCGGCGAGGGCACACCGGTGCCCCCTGCCATGGCGGAGTCCATCGCGGCGCTCGCCGCCTGGAAGCTGGGCCTCGCGAACGTCGACCCGCGCTCCCGCGTCCGCCTCACCTCGACGAACAGCCTCAGCCGCTTCCCCAAGGGCAGGACGGCGGAGTTCAACGCCATCGCCGCGCACCGGGACGCGTACGAGACGTACTGCCCGGGTCAGGCCCTGATGGCCGCACTCCCGGAGATCAGGCAGCGGGCGGCGGTGCTCCAGGGGCGCTAGGACCCCCCGCGTCCGGCGGCCCCGGGCGCCCCCCGTGCGACCGTGCCCGGCCTACGCGCGACTCCCTGTGCCGGGGCCCGGACCTACCCTCGACGGACTCGGGTACAGCCCGGGTGTTACGGAGCCGTACGCGGGTTCGCCGGGGGGTAGGACGCCTTCGGGGCCCGCCTTCGTGCGCCGGCCGGACGGCCCGGGGTACGAGCGACGGTTCTCACCAGCCGCACAACCGCCAGGGAGGCGCACGTGCCTGAGCCCGCACAGCACGCGGACGTCGTCATCGTGGGAGCCGGGGTCGCGGGACTCCTGGCCGCCCACCGCCTGACCAGGGCGGGCGTCCCCACCCTTGTCCTGGAGGCCGGCCCCTGTGTGGGCGGCCGCATGTCCACCGAGAAGGTCGACGGGTTCCGCCTGGACCGGATCGGCCGGCTCCTGTGCACCTCGTACCCTGAACTGCGCCGCAGCCCGGGCCTGGACGCCCTCGTCCTGCGCTCCTTCTCGCCCGGTGTGCTGGTGCACAGCGACGGCCGCCGCCATCGCGCCGGGGAGCTCCCGGCCCCACGGCGCGCAAAGGGCGCACTCACGGCGGCGCGCGCCCTCGCGAGCGCCCCCAGGGTGCCCCGACCCCGCACCGCCAGGAGCCCGCGCCCCACCGCTCCGCTCGGCAGCCCCCTCGACCACGCCCGGCTCGCCAGGGCCCTGGCCCGCCTTGCCGCGACGCCCGTCCCCCGGCTCCTCGCGCGCCCCGAACTCCCCGCCGCCGACGCGCTGATCGGCCGCGGGCTGCCCGCCCGCACCCTCGACGGCTTTGTGCGCCCCCTCCTGTCGGCGCTCCTGTGCGACCCGGACCTGACCTCGTCGAGCCGGTGCGCGGACCTTGCCCTGCACGCCTACGCGCGCGGCCGCCTCTGCGTCCCCGAGGGCGGCGCCGACGCGCTGCCCGAACTGCTCGCCGCCGGGCTCCCGCCGGGCACGGTCCGCACCGGTGTCCGCGTCAGCGCCATCTCCGCGAACTCGGTGACGACCGAGGAACACGGTGAACTCCGGTGCCGTTCAACGCTGTTGGCGACCGGAGCGCGCGACGCGGCCGGCCTGCTCCCAGGACTGCGCGTGCCGGACTTCCACCCCGTCACGGTCGTCCACCACGCGGTCCCCGAGCCGCCGCTCGCCGACCCGGCGCTGCTCCTCGACGCCGACCGGCTGGGCCCCGTCGCGTACACCGCGGTGATCAGCCAGGTCGACCCGACCCGCGCCCCGGCCGGCCGCGCGCTCGTCTCCTCGACGGTCCTCGGCCCGCCGCCGCCCGAGCGCGAGCTACGGGCCCAACTGGCCGCCCTGTACGGCACATCGACCTCCGACTGGGAGACCCTCGCGGTCCACCATGACCCGGAGGCGGTGCCCGCGATGCCGGCCCCGCACGACCTGCACCGCCCGGTGCGGCTCCTCGACGGGCTCTATGTATGCGGCGACCACCGTGGCACGAGCACGGTGCAGGGCGCCCTCCACTCGGGCCGCCGGGCGGCGCACGCGATCCTCGCGGACCTGGGCGTCCAACTGACCCCGCCGGCAGGCAGGTTGCCGGTGGCCGCCTGACCCACACCCTCACCACACATCCGACCTCTATAGGGTCCCCCTTACGCGCCCGTCTCCGTGGCACATTCCGGAGGCGGGCGCCCTCATTCCCTCACGCGCACTCTTGCCTCCACTGCAACTCCCCTCTACGGTCCCCACGTCCGCACCCTTGTCCCTGGAGGCCGCAGTGCGAAGAACGGCGTCAGCCCTGCTGTTCGTCCTATCCCTAGTTACCGGATTCATCGGAGCTGTAGTGCCGTCGTTCGCAGCCCAGCCCGAGGAGCAGACCCCTGAACTGCTCACCGGGCAGCCCTCCGTGGTCCCCCGCCCCACCGACTGGACCTCCCTCGGCGGCACGGTCGCCCTCACGCCCCGCACCCGCGTCCTGGTCGACCCGCGCGCCCGCGCCCAGACCTCCGAGCCGTCCGGCCGCGCCGAGTTCCCCGGCCCGGCCCGCCAGAGCGTGCAGCAGCTCGCCGCCCAGCTGCGCACGGAGCTCGGGCAGGTCTCCGGCGTCGAATCGCGCGTCGCGAGCGACGTGGCCCATGCCGGGCCCGGCGACATCGTCCTCGCCCTCGCCGACGACCGTGAACTCGGCGCGGAGGGCTACCGGTTCGACAGTTCGGACGGCGCCGTCCACATCCGGGCCGCCTCCACGCACGGCCTCTACTACGGCACCCGTACGCTCCTGCAGCTCCTGCGCTCCACGGACGACGAGCACCGCACGCTCCCCCGGGCCCGCGCCACCGACGTCCCCACACAGGCGATCCGCATGGTCCACCTCGACGCGGGCCGCAAGTACTGGAAGATCCCGTACCTGGAGAACCTGATCCGCAGGATGGGCGACCAGAAGCTGAACACGCTCATGTTGCACCTCTCCGAGTCGGAGGGCTTCCGCCTGTACAGCCCGAAGTTCCCGGGCCTCGCGGACCCCGCCCACAGCTACAGCCGCGCCGACATCGAGCACCTCAAGTCCTTCGCGGCCCGCCACCACGTACAGCTGATGCCGGGCCTGGAGATCCCCGGCCACGCGACGGCGATCAGCGACGCGTTCGGCATCGGCTTCGGCTCCGGTACGAACCCCTGCACGGCCGCGCACACGCACTCGCACCTCACGCCCGACTGGATCATCGACATGACCAGCGAGAAGGCGGTGGCGAAGACGAAGCAGATCGTCGACGAGTTCGCCGGCTGGTTCGACGCCCCGCTGTTCTCGATCGGCGGCGAGGAGGTGCCGGGCCAGCTCGCCAACTGCCCCCGCGTACAGGACTACTTGGCCGCCTCGCCCGATGTGTCGACGCTCGGCGACCTCCTCAACCGGTACATCAACACCCTGGACGACGTGATCGCCTCGCACGGCAAGCGCACCGCCGTCTACAACGGCTCGGAGCACCTGGCCGCGCCCCAGCAGACCGTCCACGGCCCGGTCGTCTTCATCACCTGGGAGGGCACAGGCGCCGAGCCCGAAGTGCCGGGCCACGACGAGATCGCCATCGGCCCGTTCTACGACACCCCGAACAACTACCACCACCTGTACCCGAACGAGCTCTGGATGTACGACAGCTGGACCGTCAGCACAGCGCCCGACATGCTCGGCTCCGGCCTGACCAACTGGGCCGACTACAATTTCTGGGCCGACGACGCGTACTTCGAGCAGTCGATGGCCGGCGCCCGGGCGATCCTCGCGGACCGCGCCTGGAACGGCACGGCGACCCCGGACACCCTGGCCGACTTCCGGGCCCGCGCGGCCCGTATCGGCGACCCGCCCGGCATCACCGCGACGCCGGTGAAGCCCCGGGTGAACGACGGCCGGCCGAGCCATCACTGGACCTTCGACACGGCCGCGTACCCGGAGGGCTGGACGTACGCGGGCAGCCCCGGCAACACGATCTTCGCCGAGGACACGGCGGGTGACCTGCCGGGCACGTCGTACATCATCAACAACCCGGCACCGGTGAACGACGGTGTGCGCGGGCAGGCGTGGCGCTTCGACTCGGACCGGGACGGTGTCGGCTTCGGTGGCATGGACACAGCCGAGCCGTGGACGGTGTCGGTGCAGGTCCGCCCCACGGCCCGCACCGCGGACCAGGTGCTGCTCAGCTCGAAGGCGGGCGCGCTCAAGCTCATGCAGTACGGCACGGGCAAGGTCGGCTTCACCCGTTACGGCTCGGCCGACCTCAGCTTCGACTACACGCTGCCGCTCGACCGCTGGACCCGGCTGACGTGGGTGGCGACACCGGGCCACACCACGCTCTACGCCGACGGGAAGCGGGTCGGCACGGTCGACGCGTCGATCCCCCTGCCCCTGCGCTCGATCGGTACGGAGAAGGTGAGCCTGCGGGGCGACCTCGACGAACTCACCACCTGGGACGAGCCGTTGACGGCCGACCGGGTCGCCGGTCTGTCCGGGAAGGACACCCAGTAGTACCCGCCGGACCCCGCCCCCGCCCCGTCAGTGGCTGAGGGCGGCGACGCGGTCCCGGTATCCACGTACCGGGGCCGCGTCGCGGTAGGGCTCCAGACGCCGCTCGAACTCCCGCACGTACTCGTGCGCCCGCACGGAGCGCATCTCGGAGGCGGCCTGCGCGGCCTCGGCGCCAAGGGTGCACGCCTGGTCCAGCTCGCCGAGCCCGAGCCGCGCGGAGGCGAGCACCACCCGGCAGAACAGCCGGCTGCGCGCGAAGCCGGGCGCCCGCAGCTGGAGCGAGCGCTCCGCGTGCTGCGCGGCCGCGCGGTACTGCTGGAGATCCCGGTGGCAGTGCCCGAACTCGTCGGCCAGCTGCGCCTCGTCGAAGAACCGCGCCCAGTGCGGCACGTCGTCCCCGGTCCGCACCGCCTCCAGGCCCCGCTCGGCCCGCACCAGCGACGCCGTGCACGCGCGCACCTCGCCGAGCACGCCGTGCCCGCGTGCCTCGGCCGCGTGCAGGAGCGCCTGGACGGCGGGCGGCGCCGAGGACCCCACGCCCTGCTGGGCGACCCGCGCCAGCTGGACGGCCTCGCGCCCGTGACCGAGATAGACGGCCTGGCGGCTCATCGTGACCAGCACGTACGACCCGTACGTCCGGTCCCCCGCTGCCTGCGAGAGCCGCAGCGCCTGCACGAAGTACCGCTGCGCGAGCCCGTGTGCGGCGATGTCGTACGAGGTCCAGCCCGCGAGCCGGGTCAGATCGGCGGCGGCCGCGAAGAGCCGCCGGCCGGTCTGCTCCCCGTAGGTGCCCCGCAGCATCGGTTCGGCCTCGTGCTCCAGGTAGCGCACGAGTGCCTGGCGGGCGTGGCCCCCGCCGTACGCCTGGTCGAGGGAGCGGAAGAGTTCGCCGACGGAGCGCAGGGCCGCGATGTCGCCCGCGGTGACCCGCTGGCCGGGTCCGCGCTCGGCGTGGCCGCGCTGGCGGGGCAAGGGGCGCGGCCCCTGTTCGGGCCCGGACGGAAGTTTGGTCGAAGAGCGTCCCTGGGCGGGGATCCGTACGCCGCCGGGACCGCCGTGGTCCCCGTGGGCGACCCGGTCGTCGGCCCGCCCGATCAGCCAGTCCCGGCTGGGCACGACGAGCCCCGCCGGGGTGAACGCGATCTTGCGGAGCTCGGCATGGCTGCCCGAGTCCTTGCGCCACAGGCCGCTGACGATGTCGACGGCCTCCTCGGGCGAGGCGGCGAACTCCAGGCCCGCGTAGACCGGGGAGCAGGCGTCGAGCCCCAGGTCCTGGGCGGATAGCCGGCGTCCCAGGCGCCGGGTGAACACCTCGGCGATCAGTGCGGGCGTGGTGCCGCGGGGCTGCTGGCCGCGCAGCCAGCGCGTCACGGATGTCTTGTCGTAGCGCAGGTCGAGACCGTGCTCCAGGCCGAGCTGGTCGACTCGGCGGGCCAGTCCGGCGTTGGAGAACCCTGCCTCCGCGATGAGCGCGGCTAGCTGGCGGTTGGGCGTGCGCTGCGGAGGTCGTTCCGTCATGCTGTGCGATTGCCTTCCGGGCCCTAGGAAGCCGTAGAGGGGGGCCGTCGTGCGCCCCCCTCTGCACTGCTCCCACATGGAACGGCGCGAATGTGACGTCCTTCCCCGCAAGCGGAGAATCTCCTGCCGCCCCGCTCACACGGGACCTCGGTGGGTTCCTGCTTCACGGGCCCTGCCGGACCGGAATCCGGTCTTACACAGCCTCCACAAGCCTGACTTCCCGCCCGCCCGGCGGTAGGTCCACGAGCGGCTCCCCGCTCACGGACGGCGCCGAAGCTATCACGCAGCGCGCACAGAGGTCCCTGATGAGACCAGCCGGGACCCCCTTTCATCCGATCGTGTGAGGATTCCCCGAACGGCTGGCGCAGAAGCCCTGCCCGTACAGTGACTGAGGGCGCGATATGTGCACGCTGAAGGTTCTAGGGAGGCACTGACCGTGAATGAGTTGCGGTTCGTCCGCTTGGGTTTCGGAGCGGATTCGGTCGACTACCAGGAAGCCTGGGACGAGCAGCGCCGTGTGCACGCCGCCCGTTTCGCGGACGAGGTCCCCGACACCTGCCTGCTTCTCGAACACCCGCCGGTCTACACCGCGGGCCGTCGCACAGCGCCCGAGGAGCGCCCGCTGGACGGCACCCCCGTCGTGGACGTGGACCGGGGCGGCAAGATCACCTGGCACGGCCCGGGCCAGCTCGTCGGCTACCCGATCCAGAAGCTGCCGCGCCCCGTGGACGTGGTCGCGCACCTGCGCCGTCTGGAAGACGCGATGATCGCGGTCTGCGCCGAGTTCGGCGTGGAGACCTCCCGCGTCGAGGGCCGGGCGGGCGTGTGGGTGCTCGGAGACGCCAAGAACGCGACCGAGGAGCGCCCGAAGCTCGGCGGCCTGTCCCTGGACTTCGACCCCCGGGTGAACGACTCCGAGTTCGACCCCCGTCTCAACGGCCCGGAGTACGCGCCCTCGAACGCCGGCCAGCGCCGCGAGGACCGCAAGATCTGCGCCATGGGCATCCGCGTCGCCAAGGGCGTCACGATGCACGGCTTCGCGCTGAACGTGAATCCGGACACCTCCAACTTCGACAAGATCATCCCGTGCGGCATCCGCGACGCGGGCGTCACCTCGCTCTCGTACGAGCTGGGCCGCGAGGTCACGATCGACGAGGTGCTGCCGGTCGTGGAGCGCCACCTGCGCGACGTCCTGGAGAACGCGGCGCTCGCCCCGCGCGTCGTCGAGAAGGCGCCCGAGAGGGAGCCCGACAAGGCGACCGCCTGAGCGGGAATGCACCCCGAAGGCCAGAGGTTGGCCACACGTAAAGCCCATCAAGACCACGGGCGTACCCTGAGGTACGCCGAAGAATCAAAGCTGTAGGGAGCCGGTCGTGTCCGCAGTCGCACCCGACGGACGCAAGATGCTGCGCCTGGAGGTCCGCAACAGCCAGACCCCCATCGAGCGCAAGCCCGAGTGGATCAAGACCCGGGCGAAAATGGGTCCCGAGTACACGAAGATGCAGAGCCTCGTGAAGAGCGAGGGCCTGCACACGGTCTGCCAGGAGGCGGGCTGTCCGAACATCTACGAGTGCTGGGAAGACCGCGAGGCCACCTTCCTCATCGGCGGCGACCAGTGCACGCGACGGTGTGACTTCTGCCAGATCGACACGGGCAAGCCCGAGGCGCTGGACCGTGACGAGCCCCGCCGCGTCGGCGAGTCCGTCGTCACGATGGACCTGAACTACGCCACGATCACCGGCGTCGCGCGCGACGACCTGGAGGACGGCGGCGCCTGGCTGTACGCGGAGACCGTGCGCCAGATCCACGCGATGACGGCGGAGCGCGCCGAGGGCTACACCAAGGTCGAGCTGCTCATCCCCGACTTCAACGCCGACCCGGACCAGCTGGCCGAGGTCTTCTCGTCCCGCCCCGAGGTCCTCGGGCACAACGTCGAGACGGTGCCGCGCATCTTCAAGCGGATCCGCCCCGGCTTCCGGTACGAGCGCTCCCTCGAGGTCATCACGAAGGCCCGCGAGGCCGGCCTGGTCACCAAGTCCAACCTGATCCTGGGCATGGGCGAGGAGCGCGCCGAGGTCAGCGAGGCGCTGCGCCAGCTGCACGAGGCGGGCACCGAGCTCATCACCATCACCCAGTACCTGCGCCCGACGCCGCGCCACCACCCCGTCGAGCGCTGGGTGAAGCCGGCCGAGTTCGTGGAGCTGAAGGAGGAGGCCGAGCAGATCGGCTTCTCCGGCGTCATGTCGGGCCCCCTGGTCCGCTCCTCGTACCGCGCCGGACGCCTCTACCAGATGGCGGTCGAGAAGCGCGGCTCGTACGTGGCCTCGCAGGCGGTCTGATCCGGTCCCACCCGCACGGCCCGCCAGCCGTGTGAAATCACGCACAAGCAGCTACCGGCCAGTAATGGCCGGGAGAACGCGGCCCTGACAGTCCCCGCAGATGGGGGCACCGTCAGGGCCGCGTCATCGTTCGGCCCTCCCCCATCAAGGTTTCATGGGCGTTTGACCCTTCGGTCATGCCCTGGTAACACCAAACAGTGACGCTGTACTCACGCCACGTACCCACCGTCAGAGCCGCTCCCGAGGGGGACCTCCCAATGCAGGCCGCGCCCGTACGCGCCACCGCCATCCCGACCTTCACCGACGCCCTGCGCGCGGTCGAGTCGCTGCTCATGAGCAGCGGACAGCGCACCGCACGCCGCAACGCCTGGACCTCCGTGCTCGAGGACCGCCGCCGCGCCAAGGACCGGGTGGAGGCGCAGCGGGTGCTCGAGGAGGCTGTGGCCGCCCGCACGTCGTAGGCACTTGCCCGGACACGTAGACTTCAAGGCATGGCGAGGAAGGAAACCGCAGCGGATGCTGCGAACCCCGGGCGACTCAAGCAGATCGCTCTGACCTTTAAGATGACCCGCAAGGCCGATCCGATGATCGCCCTTGTACTCGCGGGTGTGGGAATCGTCACCTTTGGTGTGTTCCTCGCGATCGGTTTCTTGATCGGTCACCCGGTATATCTCGGAATTCTCGGCTTCCTGCTCGCCTTCCTCGCGATGGCGATCGTCTTCGGACGCCGTGCCGAGCGAGCAGCCTTCGGGCAGATGGAGGGCCAGCCCGGCGCGGCTGCCGCGGTACTCGACAACATCGGCCGTGGCTGGACCACGACCCCGGCCGTGGCGATGAACCGCAGCCAGGACGTCGTCCACCGGGCGGTCGGCAAGGCCGGCGTCGTCCTGGTCGCCGAGGGCAACCCGAACCGGGTGAAGACGCTCCTGGCGGCCGAGAAGCGGAAGATGGCCCGCATCGTCTCCGACGTGCCGGTCAACGACATCCTCGTCGGCAACGGCGAGGGCCAGGTGCCGCTCAAGAAGCTCCGCACGACCATGCTCAAGCTCCCCCGCGTTCTCACGGGCCCGCAGGTCACGACGACCAACGACCGCCTCCGGGCGATGGGTGACCTGATGAGCAACATGCCGCTCCCCAAGGGCCCGATGCCCAAGGGCATGAGGATGCCGCGCGGCGGCGGCAACAAGGCGCGCTAACCCTCCTACTACGACGATGAGGCCCCGGAACCGATCGGTTCCGGGGCCTCATCGTCGTAGTAGGTCGTGGTGGAGCGTCGTGGCGGGCCGGTCTCAGGCGCGGACCTGGACCGCGCGGGCCAGGCGGTCGTGCAGGCCGCGGCCGTCACGGTCCCAGATCAGCGCGGGGACGGCGACGCACAGGAGCACCGTGCGAACCAGGACACGGCCGAGGCCGAGGCGGCCGGAGCCGTCCTGCGCCACGACGCGCAGGCCCATGATCCGCTTGCCCGGTGTGAAGCCGACCGTGCCGACGGTGAGCATGCCGAGGACGAAGAAGATCCCGAGGGCCCAGTTCCCCGTCGCCTGGTTGTAGCCGTGCGTGAGGAGCCCGTATGCGATCAGCATGCACAGGGCCCAGTCGATGACGAGGGCGGCGATACGCCTGCCGGGGCGGGCGATGGAGCCCGGCCCCTGCTCGGGCAGCCCCAGCTGCTCACCGCGGTACCCGAACTCGACACCCGCGTCCTCTGCGGCCGCGCGCGGCCCGGAGAGCCACGATCCGATTGCTTGCCTGTTGTCCACCCGTCCACGGTACTGCGCTCGGCCACCCGGCCCGCTCCGGCCCCCGGCTCGGTTAACTTCGGCGAAACAAATGGGTCATGCTTGAGAAATCCCCCGTCCCTATGGTCGGGTCCCAGCGTGTGCCACCGCACTGGCCGCACCACCGAGCTGCAACCCCGCCCCTCCCCGGGTGGGAGTAGGAGGAGTTGGATGTTCCAGAACGCCGATGACGCCAAGAAGTTCATCGCGGACGAGGACGTCAAGTTCGTCGACGTCCGGTTCTGCGACCTGCCGGGTGTGATGCAGCACTTCACGGTGCCGGCCGCGGCGTTCGACCCCACCGAGGAGCTGGCCTTCGACGGATCCTCGATCCGTGGCTTCCAGGCCATCCACGAGTCCGACATGGCGCTCCGCGCCGACCTGACCACCGCGCGCATCGACCCCTTCCGGCGCGACAAGACGGTCAACATCAACTTCTTCATCCACGACCCGATCACGGGCGAGCAGTACTCCCGTGACCCGCGCAACGTCGCGAAGAAGGCCGAGGCGTACCTGGCCTCGACCGGCATCGCCGACACCGCGTACTTCGGCCCCGAGGCGGAGTTCTACGTCTTCGACTCGGTCCGCTTCGAGACCTCCGCGAACCGCTCGATCTACGAGATCGACTCCGAGGCCGGCGCCTGGAACACCGGTTCGGAAGAGAACAACCGCGGCTACAAGGTCCGCTACAAGGGCGGTTACTTCCCGACCCCGCCGGTCGACCACTTCGCCGACCTGCGCGCGGAGATCTCCCTCGAGCTGGACAAGAACGGCCTCCAGGTCGAGCGCCAGCACCACGAGGTCGGCACCGCCGGCCAGGCGGAGATCAACTACAAGTTCAACACGCTACTCGCCGCGGCCGACGACCTGATGCTCTTCAAGTACATCGTGAAGAACGTCGCGTGGCGCAACAACAAGACCGCGACCTTCATGCCGAAGCCGATCTTCGGTGACAACGGCTCGGGCATGCACGTCCACCAGTCCCTGTGGGCGAACGGCGACCCGCTGTTCTACGACGAGCAGGGCTACGCGGGCCTCTCGGACATGGCGCGCTACTACATCGGCGGCATCCTGAAGCACGCCCCGTCGCTGCTCGCCTTCACGAACCCGACGGTGAACTCGTACCACCGCCTGGTCCCGGGCTTCGAGGCGCCGGTCAACATGGTCTACTCGCAGCGCAACCGCTCCGCCGCGATGCGCATCCCGATCACGGGCTCGAACCCGAAGGCCAAGCGCGTCGAGTTCCGCGCGCCGGACCCGTCCTCGAACCCGTACCTCGCCTTCTCGGCCCTCCTGATGGCCGGCCTCGACGGCGTGAAGAACAAGATCGAGCCGGCCGAGCCGATCGACAAGGACCTGTACGAGCTGGCTCCCGAGGAGCACGCGAACGTCCAGCAGGTCCCGACCTCGCTCCCGGCCGTCCTCGACGCGCTCGAGGCGGACCACGAGTACCTACTCGCCGGCGGGGTCTTCACGCCCGACCTGATCGAGACGTGGATCGACTACAAGCGCACGAACGAGATCGCCCCGATCCAGCTCCGCCCGCACCCGCACGAGTTCGAGCTGTACTTCGACATTTAAGAACGCCGCAGGTCAGAGTGGGTTTCCGCTCTCCTGGGCCGTCTGTGGGCCGTCGGCCGTGCTCTTCCGCTCTTCGGAAGGCACGGCCGACGGCCTTTTCCGTGGGTGCCGCTCAGGCCGCGATGGCATCAAGCGCCCGTCGTCGCTTCGCTCCTCCGGGCGGCACGGGCGGTCGCCATCTGCTTGCCTCAGAGGTTGAAGGTGCCCTGCGAGCGGTAGTCACGATCCCGCAGGGCACTGATGCCGCCACCGGCATTTCTTCTCGGCCGGTCCTGCGTCAGTGGTGTTCAGTGCGTCAGGCCCTCGATGGCCACGGGAAGATGGCGCGGGCCGCGCAGCACCGCGTTGGCACGGTACGGCGGCGGGTCCTCGAGCAGCCGGGAGAACGTGACCCGGCGGAAGAGTTCGGGCACAGCCACATGGAGTTCTATGCGGGCGAGAGGGGCGCCGAAGCAGTAGTGGATGCCGGTGTAGAAGCCCAGGTGCTCGTTGTCCTTGCGGTCGGGATCGAACCGGTCGGGGTCCTCGAAGCGCCGGGGATCGCGGTTGGCCGCGGCCAGCATGAGCCAGACCGGCGAGCCCTTGGGGATCGTGGTGTCGGCGACGTCGATGTCGGCCAGGGCGGTGGTCCACGGGACGAACTGGACCGGGGGCTCGTACCGCAGCACTTCCTCGACGAGAGGGACGGCCAGCTCCGGGTCCTTCTGGAACCGCTCGAGGACGTCGGGGTGGCGCAGCAGGGTGAGGGTCGTATTGGTGATCGCGTTGACGGTGGTCTCGTGGCCGGCGACCAGGAGCAGCACCGCGGTGGCCTCCAGGTCTGCCGGTGTCATGTCGGGGGCGAGCGCGCTGAGGATTCCGGGGCCGGGGTGGCGGCGTTTGGTCTCGATCAGATCGTTCAGGTAGGCGCCCAGCTCCTGGCGTGCCCGCTGTGCCTTGTCCGGGCCGCCGTCGTCGCCGGAGCGGGGATCGACTGATGACGCCAGGGCATCGGCCCAGGCGTGGAAGAGCGGTTCGTCCTCGCGCGGCACGCCCAGAACCTTGCAGATGGCGGTGACGGGAAGGGGGTAGGCAAAGTCCTCGACGATGTCGACCTGGTCCTTGCCTTCGAAGCCGTCGAGCAGCTCGGTGACGGCCTTGGCCAGCTCTCCGCGCAGGCCGTCGAGGAATCTGGGGCTGTGCGGGGGACCGAACGGCCGGTTGATCGTGTCGCGCAGCCGGTCGTGCACGGGCGGGTCGGTGAAGATGAAGCTGGGCGGCAGGCCACTCTCCGCCGGCGGTTGCCCGGGGCGGCCATGGCCGGCCGGGCGGTTGCTCGTGTCGTTGCTCAGCCGCGGGTCGTTGGCCAGGCTCCGCACCTCGTAGTAGGTGCTGACCAGGTAGGTGCCGTCGTCCTCCCGCCTGACCGGAGTCTTGCGCAGCTCCGCGTAGAGCGGGTATGGATCGGCCCGATTGGCGTAGTCGGTGATCTGAGCGACGATGCTGCCGGACGTCATGGTGACTCCTGAGGGCTCCGGGCGGTACAAGGCCGGTGATCAGGCATGCGACGGAACGAACGCGACACGCCGCTCGCTCGGCGAGTGACCCGTCAGCGTGACCGTGGCTCCATGGGTGGGCAGATGGGGGTCGGGGAAGTCCGGGTCGATCGGATGCAGCGTCTCGGTCCGGCGGTCCACCGCGCGGTACTCCGGCGGGAAGGGGGCGCCGGACGCGATCTGCTGCTCGTAGAACCCCAGCCATTTGGCTCCGTCGAAGGCCGCCGCGGCGATGACGCGGCCGCGGTACCCGTACACCGCGACGAACCGCTCCTCGGCGAGCGCCCCCTGGGCGACGACCAGCTGGTCGCCCAGCGTGGGAACACCCACCGACTTGATGTTGACACCGAACTGGGTGGACCAGAACATCGGCAGCCACAGGTGCGGACGGCGATCCGGACCGGCACAGATCATGTTGTGGGCCGCGATCTCGGCCTGTTCGACCGCGTTACCCCAGTGTTCCAGCGCCAGGAACTGGTAGTCGAACAGCGGGTGGGGGCTGCGTGCGACATCACCGGCGGCATAGATGTCGTCGGTGACGATGCCGTTGACGTCGAACACCCGGCACCCGGCGTCGCACGCGATGCCCCGGGGACCCGCGGCCACTCCCGAGCCGGCGAGCCATTCCGTGTTCCGCATGGCCCCGAGCGAGACGACCGCCACCTCCACGTCGATCGCCGCACCGTCTGACAGATGGGCGCGCTTGAGTCGTCCCACATCGTCGCCTTCGAGGGCGGTGACGCTGACCCCACAGCGCAGGTCGACTCCGTGCTTGCGCTGCAGCCGATCCGCGACCGCGCCGATCACTCCGCCGAGCGCGCCCACCAGTGGCGCCGGGCCGCGTTCGGCGACCGTGACCTCGAGGCCAAGCTCCCGGCAGGCGGAGGCGACCTCGGAGCCCGTGAAGCCGGCGCCGATCACCAGCACCCGGGACACACCCCCGGTCAGTTTCCGGAGCAGGCGGGCGGAGTCGTCGCGGGTACGCAGCACGAACACCCCGTCCAGCGCGGCCTCTTCCGGGTGGAACCAAGGCCGCGCTCTGGTCCCGGTGGTGATCAGCAGGCGGTCGTAGGGGACGGTGTCGCCGTTTGTCAGGCGTACCTGTTTGGCGTCCCGGTCCAGGCCCTCGGCTGCGACGCCCAGACGCCACTCGGCGTCGATGTCCCGCCGCCGCGGAAGCGCGGTGTCCTCGGGCCGTGCCCGCCCGAGCAGTGCCTGCTTGGACAGCGGCGGCCGGTCATAGGGCTCGTACGGCTCGTCACCGATCATGGTCAGCGATCCGGTGAAGCCCTGCTCGCGCAAGGTCTCCGCCGCGCGCAGACCGGCCAGCGAGGCTCCGACCACGACAATGCGGCCCTGGCGCCGCAGGATCTCGACGTCCGTGTCAGCCGACATGGGGCTCCACCCGCTTCGTCGGCTCATCGGAGTAGTCGACGAGGATGGCCTGGACCGGGCAGGCGGCAGCAGCCTTCTCCACCCGGTCACGCTGTGCCTCGTCGAAGCGAGGGGAGAACAGCAGCGCCTCTTCCCCGTGCAGAGCGAAGACGTCCGGGGCAAGGAAGACGCACTGCGCGAACCCCTGGCACCGGTTGAGATCGACGACGAGCCTCATTGGAATCCGCTCCCTGCACGGGCCGCGGTGGCCGAGCCCCGCAGCCGTCTGCGCTCGGTCCATGTGGTCGGTATGCACGCCTCATCTTCAGGTTCAGCCCTCCGCCCAGGTCTCGCAAGGCGAGGCGGCGCTGGGAGACCAGGCCTCGCGCGAGGCGCCGATCGACTGATCCCGCCCGGGGAAGAGCGAAGCGGCCCTCACCTTGCTGCGTGTCTGACTGCGTGACAACGCCGACCTACATCGGCGAACAGGCACGGACGTCTGCGGACCGTCGGCACTGGTAAGCGGCGCACCAGCCCAAGGCACCGGTCGGCGCCCCGGCGAGGGCGCTGTAGGTGCGGCTCCAGTCGCGCTGGTCCTGCACGATGTCGCGGAAATGCTCGATGTGCACCGGAATCGTGCCAGTGAAGTTGGAGTGACAAGAGTTCCTGGTCGTCAGGGTCGGCGGCAGCCGACCGCACTGCCCGTCTCCGCCGGTGCGAGCCGAGCAAGGGCGGTGTAGACAGGAGTCATGCCGCAGCGCCGCGAAGGACTTCGACGGCCGGTGCGAGCGGGTCGGGCGTTGCTCGCCATCCCGATCGCGTGGATTGTCGCGGTGTCCGTGATCGACATTCTTGCGCCGCCCGACATCCATCTGGGTCCGCTGCTCGTCGCGGCCCCGGCGATCACGCCGTTGTTCGGAGGGCCCCGGTCGGTGGGCCTGGTCGCCGCACTGGCGGTGATCGCGCAGACGACCATCGGGCTGGTGCGCGATCCTGACCAGATGCTCTCGTCCAACCACCAGGCACAGATCATCGCCCTGGTGCTGGTCGGCACGAGCCTGGTGATCTTCTGTGTATTCCGGGAGCGTCGCGCAAAAGAGCTGGCGCAAGTGCGGTACGTGTCCGAGGCCGCCCAGCGTGTGGTCCTGCCGCCGCTGCCCCGGGAGATCGGGCCGCTGCGCGTCGCCTCCCTCTACCTTGCAGCAGAGGCCGAGGCCCAGATCGGCGGGGATCTGTACGCGGCGGCGCGCACCATCTCCGGCACCCGGCTGATCGTCGGTGACGTGCGAGGCAAGGGGATGACCGCGGTCAATGACGCCGCCTTGCTGCTCGGAGCGTTCCGCGTCGCTGCCCACCGCCAGGCGAGCCTGGGCGAGCTGGTGAGCTACCTCGACCGAAGCGTGTGCTGGGACCTGATGGAGCCGGGCGAGATGGGCTGCTACGGGGAGACGTTCATCACCGCCAACATCCTGGACATCCCCGACCGGGGCGGCCGGGTCCAGATGGTTGCCTGCGGGCACCCGCCGCCGGTCGTCCTGCGCAACGGCCGGCCGACGACGGTGGACGCCCTTCATCCCGCACCTCCGCTGGGCCTGGGTGATCTGGCGCATCCGCGCTACCACGTCGACAACTTCCCATTCGAGCCGGGAGACCTTCTGCTGTTGTACACCGACGGCGTCACCGAGGCCCGCGACTCCAACGGCACCTTCTACCCGCTCGCCGAGCGCATCACAGGCTGGACCGAGAACGACCCCGACACCTTCCTCGGCCGCTTCCGGCGCGACCTGCTGCACCACGTCGGCGGACACCTGAACGACGACGCCGCCATGATCGCCATAAAGCACACCGCCGCGCCCCGGACCTGATCACCCGGCATCCTCTTGCACCACTCAGACTTCCCTACGTTGTCTGCGGGACTGGGCGAGCCACTCACCGGGAGGCAGCACCGATGGGTGTCCGTGCAGGCCTGCCCTGGAGATCAGCGGCGAGCCGGCGGATCGCGGGGAGTCGGGCGAACAACGCCTCCCCGGGGCAGTCGGTGGCAAAGCCGTCACGATGGCCGGAGATCGCGTTGAACGTGGCCGAAGTTCCCTTGCTGTAACGGCTCTTGTCATTCGTGGATGTCAGCCGCACCTTGCTGGTGGGGTCTACGCCGCGCAAGCCGAGTTTCCAGGCGGCGAGGGCCGCGATCCCGCGTTCCATGGCCGCCGGCACCGGCGTCCCTGGTCCGAAGGTGCCGATCGCCGCGATCCCCATCGTGCCCTGGTTGAACCCGAGGGTGTGGGAGCCGATGACAGGGCGGTCGGTACCGCCGGCGCGGCCTTCGTAGATGTTGCCGCATTTGTCGACGAGGAAGTTGTAGCCGAGGTCTCCCCACTTCTGGTCACGGGTCTGGCCCGTGTACAGATTGCGCAAGGTACGCGGGACGTCCGCACACCTGTAGTCGTTGGGGGTGTCGGTGTGGTGGATGAAGATCGCCGCAACCCCTTGCGCGTAGTGGGCCTGGGGGTCGCGCTTGGTCTCGTCGGCCCGCCACTGCGAACGCGACACGATGACGGGTCGATGCGCTGTGTGAGGGAACAGCACGGGCGCCGCCCCGAGGGACCGGAAGGTCTGAGCGAAAGCAACAGCCGGCTCCGTAACCGCTTCGGCCCGCCACGCCGATGGAAGGGATCCCGACTGTGTCCCACTGATGGCGGCGACCTTCGTCATTCCGACCGGTGCCACCACAAGAGGAACTGCCATAGGAACCGTGACCCACAGTGCTACTCGATGCAGACGCACAGGAAAACCTTCTTTGTCTCCCCGACAGGACGGATGGAGCACGTACGCCCACCAGCTTTGCGGGCGGAGATTCGCCGCGCGCGCCGGGTTACGGCAGTCAGGCGAGCGTTTCGACGCGCAGCACCGCATCTGACGCCACGCGCTGATCCACCAGGGATGGCGAGACAGCCCTTAGCTTGATCTTTAACCTGTGCGGCGGGGTCGTGGGGTCTCTGACTTTGACCGACAACGGCCAATGACGACCGCGCCCCCGCTGGTCAGATCAGCACGACGGAATCGCATCCAAGGGGCAAGACTGCAACATCAGTTCTTCGACATCCAGGAAGCACGGCCGGGTTCCCGGTGGCGTTTCTGAGCAGCATGGCCCCCGTCGCCTCCTCCCGGAGGGGCGGGGGCTTCGTTCTGCGTACTGCCATAAACGCTCATAAACTCGGGCGAAGTTGCACAGACTTCCGAGGAGTGCCGTATGAGCAATCTGTTCGTCGTCGCCTACAACGACCTCGCCACGGCCAATCAGGTGCGCGAGAAAATGCTCGAGCTGTCCAAGCAGCACCTCGTCGAGCTCGAGGACATCGTGGTCGTCGAGCGGCGGGAGGACGGGAAGATCAAGCTGCATCAGGCCGTGAACTACACGGCGACGGGTGCGGCGGGCGGGGCGTTGTGGGGCGGTGTCATCGGGCTGCTCTTCCTCGTGCCGCTGCTCGGTGCGGCCGTCGGTGCCGCGGCCGGGGCCGCCGGTGGTGCCGCGACCGACACCGGCATCAACGACGACTTCATGAAGGACCTGAGCCAGAACCTGCAGCCCGGCGCCGCCGCGCTGTTCGTCCTCGTGAAGCAGGCCTCCCCGGACAAGGTCATCCCCGAGATCGCGACGTTCGGCGGTCAGCTCGTCCAGACCTCGCTGAGCAACGAGGAGGAGGAGCATCTGCGGGCGGCCCTGGAAGCGGCCCGTGGTGGCGCGGCAGAGCAGGAGGCCCCGCAGGGGGCCTGAGACATCCGTACGGTCCTGTGAGTGCGGCTGTTCCCGTCCGGGGGCGGCCGCACCGGCGTTCTCAGACGCCCGGTGCCACCGTGATCAGGCCCTCCGACGCCGCCCTGCGCAGGGCTGTGTGGTCGGTGGCGTTCTGGTCGGTGTAGCGCAGCGCGAAGTCGGCCACGGCACGGTCGAAGGTGTCGGCGCTGCCGAGGTAGCCGGAGATGGCGATGCGGTCGCCGGAGCGGGCGTGGGCGCGGGCCAGGGTGTTGCCGCACAGTTCGGCGTAGAAGCGCAGTTCGTCCGGGCCCATGCCGGCGACGTCGGCGGAGCCCTTCATGTCGCGCAGCTGGCGCCAGTAGAAGGCTCGGCCCTGGGGGCCGGTCATCCAGCCGAGGAAGATGTCACCGGTGGCCTGGATCAGGCGCTGGCCGGCGACGATGCGGTGGCCCGGGTGGACGTAGGGGCCGTGCGGCAGGTGATCCTCCATGACGGACCGGGTGGCCTCCTTGATCTGGAGGAACAGGGGGTCGTTGGCGTCGCGCCCTTCGAGCAGCACGATGAAGCAGCGGGTGCCGACGCTGCCGACGCCGACGACCTTGCGGGCGGCATCGACGAAGTGGTAGCGGTCGAGGAGGCGGCGGCGTTCCTCGGCGAGGGTGGAGCGGTAGTCGCCGAACAGTTTGCGCACCGTGGCCGTGTCGGGGGTGCTCGCCGGTTCGAGGAGCGGCGGATCGTTGATGATGCGGCGGCGCCCGTCGACGACCTCGGTGAGTTTGCCGAGCGCGTGGAGGCTGGTGCGGCGGGTGGCGTGGGCGAGGGTCGCCTGGACGCGGCGGCGGTTGCGGTCGGAGCGGATGAGGGGCAGCAGCTGGTGCGCGTCGACGTGCTCGTACCAGACGGCGAGTTCGCCCATCCCGGCGAGCCGGCGCATCGTCGTGCGGTACGCGGCCGCGGCGGCGCGGGCCGACCTGAGGGCCTGGGAGTCGGTGTGCCCGTTGTCGCGGGCTGCGACGGTCACGCTCGCGGCCAGCCGTTTCACGTCCCATTCGAAGGGGCCCGGACTGGTCTCGTCGAAGTCGCTGACGTCGAAGAGCAGGGACCGTTCCGGGGAGGCGAAGAGGCCGAAGTTCAACAGGTGGGCGTCACCGCAGAGTTGGACCGTGAGGCCGGTGGCGCGCTGGGTGGCCAGGTCGCCGGCCATGACGGCGGCGGCGCCGCGCAGGAACGCGAAGGGGGAGGCCGCCATCCGTCCGTACCGGATGGGCAGCAGTTCCGCGACACGGTCGGCCGCCTGCCGTTCCAGTACGACGACAGGGTCGGCGCGGTCGGCGGCGGGGATCCACGCACCGTGCGAGGAGCGTGAGGCGCGCTTGCGGGCCGCCCTGCCCAGGGCGGCCCTGGCCTGGGGAGTGGTCATGCCGCACCGTCGGCGTGGCCTGCGGAGCCGGCCACGGCTAGTGCCGCAGCGCTCGGCCGACGTCCACTTTCACGTCGCCGGTGAGGTTGCGGTTGCTGCGGGCCGTCGCCTTCTTGGACTTGCCGTTGTCCACGTCGTCGACCGTGACCACGACCATGTCGAGAAGGTTGCCGCTGCTGTCGCGGAAGTTGACCTGTACCGCGTACGAGGCCTGGGATCCGGAGCTGTTGGTGGCGGTGACGGGGACCGTCAGCCGGTCGCCGTCCTTCGTCACGTCGCCCAGCGCGATGTCGCCCTTGGCGTTCACGCCGCCCTTGATGCGGTCCAGTTCTTGCTGGGCCTTCGCCGTGGCCGAGGCGACGACGTCACCGCCCCGGGACGCCGCGGACGCGGCCTTGGACACCGCATCGGAGGGGCTCGTGTCGCTGCCCGAGCACCCGGCCGCCGCGAGCAGCGCCGCCGCCACGAGCAGTCCGGCTGCCGCGCCCCGTATGCCACGTCCCGACATCATGCCTCCCGCTGCCAGTTCCGCTCACCCGTCACCTCAGTCAAGGCGGCCGGGGCCCGGGCGGCATGCCGGGTACGGCAAACAGGTGAATGCGCCCGGGCCCGGGCAGGATGGGGGCACGGTCGGCGAACAGTCCTGGGAGGTCCTCGTGAGTGGTGGGCGGCGGCGCATCGGGGCGCCGGAGCGGCGGGCCAGGCTAGCGGCTGGGCAGCGGCTCGCGCCCGCCGCTCGGGCGGGGTCCGCCGAGGAGGTCGCCGGGTCGCTCGTGGCGCTGCACGGCACGGACCCGGCCACCGTGTACCTGGCGGTGGGCGCGCGCCTCAGGGACCCGTCGAAGACGGTCGCCGATGTCGAGCGCGCCCTGTACACGGACCGCTCCCTGGTGCGGATGCACGGCATGCGGCACACGGTGTTCGTGTTCCCCGCCGCGCTCACGGCCGTGGTGCACGCGTCGACGGGTGCGGCGGTCGCCGCGCGGGAGCGCGCCTCCTTCGTCAAGCATCTGGAGGCGGGCAGCGAGCACGACGCGGCGTGGCTCGCGGACGTCGAGGCGGGCACTCTGGCGGCGATCGGGGCGCGCGGCGAGGCGACCGCGGCCGAACTCGCCCGGGACGAGCCCCGGTTGCGTACGCAGCTGCTGTACGCGCCGGGCAAGAAGTACGAGGCGTGGCAGTCGATCTCGACGCGGCTGCTGCGCGTGCTCGGCATGGAGGGACGCGTGGTGCGCGGGCGGCCCCGCGGGTCGTGGACGTCCAGCCAGTTCAGGTGGGCGCTCACGCCCGCGCATCCAGAACTCCCCGCGGCCGAGGCCCAGTCGGAACTCCTTCGGTGCTGGCTCGGCTCGTGCGGTCCGGCCACGGAGGCCGATCTGAAGTGGTGGACGGGGTGGAAGGTCACCGATGTCCGCAGGGCACTCACGGCCGTCGGGGCGGTCGAGGTGGAGCTGGACGAGGGGGCCGGATTCGTGCTCCCCGACGCCGTCGAGCCGGTCACCGCCGACGCGGAGCCATGGGCGGCCCTGCTCCCGGGGCTCGACCCGAGCGCGATGGGCTGGCAGCAGCGCGACTGGTATCTGCCGCCGGAGCTGCGGGCGCCGCTCTTCGACGGGGCGGGCAACATCGGGCCCACCGTGTGGTGGGACGGGCGGATCGCCGGCGGATGGGCTCAGGGCAAGGACGGCGTCGTGCGGTGGCGGCTGCTCGCGGATGTGGGCCGGGACGCCGCGGCCGCCGTCGAGGCGGAGGCCGCGCGGCTCCAGGAGTGGGTGGGCGAGGCGCGGGTCACTCCCCGCTTCCGTACGCCTCTGGAGAAGGAGCTGGCGGGACCGGCTCCAGCGAAGAAGTAGTGAACTGCCTTGCACTGCCCGCCCGTTGAGAAATACACGGGCGGGCGGCGCACCTGGCCGTCAGCGGCTGTAGCGCATCAGCGCGCGCACCATGTGGCAGGTGATGTCCGACGGCGGATGGATACCGACGCGCTCCGCCGTGCTCCGTATCGTCCGGTTGTGGGCCTGGTTCGGAAGGTAGACGCCCGAGTCGAGCAGGGCGATCGCGAGGCGCATGGCCTTGAGGCGGCGGTTGTGCGTGATGTACCAGTCACGCGGCCGTCCCGCGGGCAGGGCCTTCTTTTCGAGTGGCTTGCCGGGCAGGTCGATCAGCATCGGTGCGGCAGCGGGCACAGACATCCTCCTGTCGCGGGAGGGAGACCTTCCGAGGCCCTCCGCGGCCCCGGACGCTCCCTCGAACACTGCTTCTATTCTACTGCCGGGCACTGACAATAGCCGCTGGCCACAAGGCCTTTCCCGTACCTTTGGCCCCATGGAAATCTGGATCAACCCCGCCTGTTCGAAGTGCCGCAGCGCGCTCTCCCTGCTCGACGCGGAAGGCGCCGACTACACGGTGCGCCGCTACCTGGAGGACGTGCCGTCCGAGGACGACATCCGCGCCGTTCTGGAGCGGCTCGGGCTCGAGCCGTGGGACATCACACGGACGCAGGAGGCCGACGCGAAGGAGCTCGGCCTGAAGGACTGGGCGCGGGACGCGGGTTCGCGCGACCGGTGGATCGCGGCCCTCTCCGCGCACCCGAAGCTCATCCAGCGGCCGATCATCACGGCGGAGGACGGTACGGCCGTGGTGGCGCGCAGCGAAGACGCAGTCAGGGACGCGCTCGGACGCCACTGAGCCGCGACGGGCTCATCCTGTGGGCTCAACTCTTCTGTGACGTACGTTACTTGAGCTCCCCTTGGGTCAGTTGAGTTCCGCCCTCCAGTTACCCGTACGTAACGGTGCGCGCACCGACGTTCGTAACGACGACAGGAGGCGGACATGTCCCGCAGGAGAAGGATGGGCCCCCGGAAGAAGGCCGCGCTCGCGGTGAGCGCGGCCCTCGTCGCCGGAGGTGCGGCGTTCGCGCTCGCGAGTACGGGCAATGCGGCGCCGGTCGCGCAGAACGCCCAGGCCTGCCAGGGCCTGGAGACCGCGATCGCCAACAACCAGAAGTTCATCGACGGGCAGCGGGCCGCCCCGGACGCGCAGTCCGAGGCCCGCATCGCCAACCGGGAAGCGGTCATCGCGGAGATCCGGCGCAAGGAGGCGGCGTCCGGCTGCGAGGCCGGGGACGGAGCCGGGGCCGGGGCACAGGCCGGATCCGGTGCCGATGACGCGGCGGGAGCCGGAGCGCAGGCCGGGGACGGAGCCGATGACGCGGCCGGCGGCATGGAGACCGTGACGGCCGCACCGCCGGACACGGTCACCGCCGAGCCCGACCCCACTGACGCCGCCGGTGGCGCCGGAGGGGACGCCGCCGGTGAGCAGGTCTGTGCCGGTTCGACCGTGACGCTGTCCGGTGAGGGCGGCGCGCCCGCCGCGTCCAGCGGGCAGTTCCCGGCCGGGACGAAGCTCAAGGTCACCAACCTGGACAACGGCAAGTCCACGTCCGTCGAGGTCACCTCCGTCTCCGGGAGCTGCGTCCTGCTGAACAACTCGGCGTTCGAGCAGGTCCGCGAACCGGGCAAATTCCTCATCCGCAACGCACGTATAGAGAAGGTGGGCTGACCCCACAGGCCTTCGGCCCCGGCCCGCGCGCGTGCCCCCATGACGTGCGCGGGCCGGGGCCGTCCGGCGAAACGTGACTCCGGCCACAAAGGGCCCGGGTAACACGGGGTTCACATACGGGCAACGGACGGGAAATCGCCTGTTGACAGTCTGCGGAGCAGCACACCGAGGCGCCGCACCCGCACATGACTGCGCCGTACAGACCCACCCGAAGGATGTGGCCCCCCGTGGCGTTCAAGGCTGAGTACATCTGGATCGACGGCACCCAGCCGACGGCCAAGCTCCGTTCGAAGACGAAGATAATCGCGGGTTCCGCGCCGGCGCTCGAAGAGCTGCCGATCTGGGGCTTCGACGGTTCGAGCACCAGCCAGGCCAAGGGTCACGCCTCCGACCGCGTGCTGCGCCCCGTCGCCTCCTACCCGGACCCGATCCGCGGCGGCGGCGACATCCTCGTCCTGTGCGAGGTCCTGAACATCGACATGACGCCGCACGAGTCCAACACGCGTGCCGCGCTCGCCGAGGTCGCGGAGCAGTTCGCCGCGCAGGAGTCGATCTTCGGCATCGAGCAGGAGTACACGTTCTTCGAGGGCGAGCGCCCGCTCGGCTTCCCCGTGGGCGGCTTCCCGGCGGCGCAGGGCGGCTACTACTGCGGCGTCGGCGCGGACGAGATCTTCGGCCGTGACGTCGTCGAGGCGCACCTGGACAACTGCCTCGAGGCGGGCCTCGGGATCTCCGGCATCAACGCCGAGGTCATGCCCGGCCAGTGGGAGTTCCAGGTCGGCCCGCTCGCCCCGCTCGAGGTCTCCGACCAGCTGTGGGTGGCCCGTTGGCTGCTGTACCGCACCGCCGAGGACTTCAACATCTCCGCGACCCTCGACCCGAAGCCGGTCAAGGGCGACTGGAACGGCGCGGGCGCGCACACCAACTTCTCCACGAAGGCGATGCGCGAGGGCTACGACGCGATCATCACGGCGTGCGAGTCGCTCGGCGAGGGCTCGAAGCCGATGGACCACGTCAAGAACTACGGCGCGGGCATCGACGACCGTCTGACGGGCCTGCACGAGACCGCCCCGTGGAACGAGTACAACTACGGCGTCTCCGACCGCGGCGCCTCGGTCCGCATCCCGTGGCAGGTCGAGAAGGACGGCAAGGGCTACATCGAGGACCGCCGTCCGAACGCGAACGTCGACCCGTACGTCGTGACGCGCCTGATCGTCGACACCTGCTGCAGCGCTCTCGAGAAGGCCGGCCAGGTCTGATCCGCGGCTCCTGATTCACGGAAGGGGGGCCCCCCCGGCCGGGGGGGCCCCGCGCACAGCCCCGCCCGAGATGACAGAGGGACAAAAAGAAAAAAACAAAGGTAAGGACGCACCCAGAGAGTGGGGGGGTTACCCCCCCCCCC